>NZ_JAKRMT010000050.1:0-1033 GCF_022346045.1 Corynebacterium sp. ACRQJ
GGAGGTTGGCTTAGAAGCAGCCATCCTTGAAAGAGTGCGTAATAGCTCACTGGTCGAGTGGTTCTGCGCCGACAATGTAGTGGGGCTCAAGTACACCGCCGAAACCGCGGAACTCAACATTCTTGTTGGGTTGGTAGGGGAGCGTCGTGTGATCGTTGAAGCTGCCGGGTGACCGTGTGGTGGAGGTTATGCGAGTGAGAATGCAGGCATGAGTAGCGAATGATGCGTGTGAAACGTATCCGCCGGATGACTAAGGGTTCCTGGGTCAAGCTAATCTTCCCAGGGTGAGTCGGGTCCTAAGGCGAGGCCGACAGGCGTAGTCGATGGTTAACGGGTTGATATTCCCGTACCCGTGTGTGTGCGACCAATGGTGAATCAGTGATACTAACCACCCTGAAGTATGCTACGTGCACTTTGTGTGTGTGGTGTGTGGATGCGTGGGACCTGATCTGGTAGTAGCCAAGCGATGGGGTGACGCAGGAAGGTAGCCGAGCCACTGATTGGATTGTGGTGTAAGCGTGTGGCCCGCAGGAATAGGTAAATCCGTCCTGCATTAAGGGTGAGGCGTGATGCGTACCCGTTGTGGGGATGTTGGTGATCCTATGCTGTCGAGAAAAGCCTCTAGTGAGTGCATGTACGGCCCGTACCGTAAACCGACACAGGTGGTCAGGTAGAGAATACTAAGGCGTTCGGGTGAACTGTGGTTAAGGAATTCGGCAAAATGGCCCCGTAACTTCGGGAGAAGGGGTGCCGCTGCTGGTGAACGACGTGTTGAGCTGGTGGTGGTCGCAGAGAATAGAGGGAAGCGACTGTTTACTAAAAACACAGGTCCGTGCGAAGACGGTAAGTCGATGTATACGGACTGACGCCTGCCCGGTGCTGGAAGGTTAAGAGGACCTGTTAGATCTTTGTGGTCGAAGCGGAGAATTTAAGCCCCAGTAAACGGCGGTGGTAACTATAACCATCCTAAGGTAGCGAAATTCCTTGTCGGGTAAGTTCCGACCTGCACGAATGGCGTAACGACTTCCCTGCT
>NZ_JAKRMT010000051.1:0-813 GCF_022346045.1 Corynebacterium sp. ACRQJ
GGGCGACCCATGTGGATGCTTGGTCAAGGTCGGTGATGCGAGTGAGTTTCAGGGCTAGGCGGTAGAGGGTTTTGCCGGCATCGGTGCGGGGGTTGCTGGTGGTGTGGCGGCGGACTGTTCGTTGGGCGTGGACGAGGCAGCGTTGGATGCGTGTTGTTGGCCAGCAGTGGTGGATGGCTGATTGGGCACCTTGTCCGCCGTCTGTGACTGCGATTAGTGGTGCGGCAATGGGGCGTAGGAGTTCGGTGTAGGCGGCGGTGGTTTCGTGTCTGGCCCAGGTCCAGTTGATGACGTGGGTTTTACTGGCTGCGATCAGGAGGCATCCGGACTTTAGATAGGTCGCGTCGAGGAAGATTTGGTCATGGATGCGGAATGAGTCGATGGTGGGTGTGGGGATGATCCACCAGCACCATCGGAATCGGTGGTGCATGGTTTGCCTGGTTACGCCATGGTGTGCGGCGAAGGTGGTTAGAGATTGGGTGCCGGTGGCCCATTGGATGAACAAAGCCATGGTGGCGGTATTTTTGTTGTGGGTTTGGGTGTTGCGGGTAAAGGAGTGTCCGCAGTGGGTGCAGCGCCAACGGGTGGTTGATTTGCTGGTGGTGCCGTTTTTCTTTGTGTTGTTGCCGCATAGTGGGCAGCTGGGGCGGTTGGTGGTCATCCTTTAATCCAACCGGTGTGCGGTTAGCACAAATGTGGCCGGAGGTGCGGGATGGTGTGGGTAATAGCTTTCGGGGAGCTATTCTTTGGTGATTTGTGGTGTGTGGTCTGGGGTTATGGTGGCATGCGGACACACTTTTCTTTACTTAACCC
>NZ_JAKRMT010000052.1:0-584 GCF_022346045.1 Corynebacterium sp. ACRQJ
CGACAACTCCCCGTAGCTGGCGAACAGTAGCTCCTGGCGCTGGCGCTCGTTGGTGAGTTTGCGTGCCACACCGAAAGCTTTATTTACTTATCGGTCCAATTCGTCGTGAGCCTTGAGCAGAATTGGGTCCATCGCTAACGGGTTGTAGTGCTCCGCGAGTGACCGCCGGGGGTGCCGCTCGCGTGCCCGCAGCACCAACTGTCCAGCGTCGATGATTCGCTGCTGCGCCTTCTCATCTAGTTCACACAGAGCTGGTCCGCAGTTGTAGCTCCCGATGTACTCCGAAAAACGGAAAAAATAAATAGCGGGGATACATCAACCTTCCACTTTCCATTCTTCCGGCTCAGAGTATTGAGGGGTCTGGGACCGGGTCCGTAAACCCTTTATGTTTTCCGCGCACAGCGGTTTTTAGCGACGCGCCCTATAGGTTTTCCGCAGAACCTATATGTGTTTCTGTGCACCCCTGGGGTTGCCCGCAAATGGTGGACACGTAGTGGAGCTACCTCATAGTTAGGCAGCTGTTTCTTCTTCGTTGGTGGTCTGGGTGATGTGGTGCTCGAAGTCGACGGGGCTGACCATCCCGA
>NZ_JAKRMT010000053.1:0-514 GCF_022346045.1 Corynebacterium sp. ACRQJ
CCAAGGCATCCACCGTGCGCCCTTCACAGACAACACAAAATACTAAGACACCCACACACCAACCACACAAACAAAACATTCATGTAATCAGCGCGTGAACAAAAATGATTTCAAACAAAAATCACAAAAAAGAAGATACTCGCGTCCACTATACAGTTCTCAAACAACACTAAACACCCACAACAAACCAACGAAAACTCATCAGCCCATTGCCGAGCGTCCACAAAAAGGAACAAACAGATTGTCCCAGACACCCAACAGCCATGACAAACCAAAACTTTGCTAACCCAACCCCAACACTGTGCCAACCCCAACACACAACATCCCACACTCAACAAAAATGTGACCTGAACACAACAGCACCCAACAACCACAACACATGGCTGAACCGGCTACCTATTCACCCAGAAACAAAAACAAAAAATAAATACTCCTTAGAAAGGAGGTGATCCAGCCGCACCTTCCGGTACGGCTACCTTGTTACGACTTCGTCCCAATCGCCAATCCCACCTTC
>NZ_JAKRMT010000054.1:0-509 GCF_022346045.1 Corynebacterium sp. ACRQJ
GAAGGTGGGATTGGCGATTGGGACGAAGTCGTAACAAGGTAGCCGTACCGGAAGGTGCGGCTGGATCACCTCCTTTCTAAGGAGTATTTATTTTTTGTTTTTGTTTCTGGGTGAATAGGTAACCGGTTCAGCCAGCCTTTTGTTGTGGTTGTTGGGTGCTGTTTTGTTCAGGTCACAGTGTTGGATGTTGTGTGTTGGGGTTGGCACAGTGTTGGGGTTGGGTTAGCAAAGTTTTGGTTTGTCATGGCTGTTGGGTGTCTGGGACAATCTGTTTGTTCCTTTTTTGTGGACGCTCGGCAATGGGCTGATGAGTTTTCGTTGGTTTGTTGTGGGTGTTTAGTGTTGTTTGAGAACTGTATAGTGGACGCGAGTATCTTCTTTTTGTGATTTTTTGTTTGAAATCATTTTTGTTCACGCGCTGATTACATGAATGTTTTGTTTGTGTGGTTGGTGTGTGGGTGTCTTAGTATTTTGTGTTGTCTGTGAAGGGCGCACGGTGGATGCCTTGG
>NZ_JAKRMT010000005.1:0-136116 GCF_022346045.1 Corynebacterium sp. ACRQJ
ACCTCATGCACCACCCAGGAGAACATCGTGACGACCACCACCAGCTAACCGCCTAACCAAGCCCCGAACTTCATATCGAGCCGAAAGCACAAACGGCTACACCACTACACCGGACTTGACCTCCGGGGCAAGCGGAGACCTTTTTGCGACCACGTATAGAAGGGAATGTCGTTAGAACGGGAATACGTTATTAACACTGATTTGCAATACCGCAAAAGCGCAGGTCAGGGCGTTGCAGAGTTTTGCAAGCCGTCGTGGGCGTCGGCGTATTCCCGTTCTAGCGACATTCCGGCCCAACGGAGGCTCCGCACAGCCTGAACAGGCCGACGTATTCCCGATCTAACGACATTCCGGACCACCAGGAGCCCCGAATGGCCCAGAAGCCTGCGATATGGAGGCCTAAATGTCGGAAAAGTTGCAATTTGTTACCGCAAACCATTACCAATTTTGTAAACATGCAGGTCAGCGAGTTTTCCGAGGGTCGCGTTTTCGGCGCCAATTTTAGTTTTGCAACTTTTCCGACATTTAGCCCTAAGAAATGCACCATTTCCGACACTTTGCGCCGCTGGCGATGGCTATCAGGCAATACAGCCAAGCAGTTCGGGCAGCAATACAGCCAAACAGAATGGTCCAGCGGCACGGCCAGGCAATACAGCCCAGCACTCCCCAGCAATACAGTCCAGCAGCATAATCCGAGCAACGGAAAAGGCCCCACGCACAAAAACGTGGGGCCTCAACCTGCTGTTGTCTAAGTTAAGTTTTTCTGGTGCGTTATAGTCGCACGCGCATCTTCGCAGCTCAGCAGCTCAGCGGCTCAGCAGCTCAGCGGCTCTTTACACAGCTCCGGAATGTGAATGCCGCCGCGTGGTGTCTAAGCACGCGGCCAGTGCGCCTAACACTAGGCAAACACTTGGCACTCGATCCGTGGTGTCTAGGCACGAATCACGCGACCTGTGGTGTCTAGGCACAGGGCGCAGAAGCTCCCGGTAATTTCAGACCAGCTGAAATATCAGCCGAGCCAAGCCCGCCAACTGAAGTATCAGCCGACCAGGGTCAGCCAAGCAAAGCCGACTGAAATGCCGAGCCAAGCCGGGCGAAGTTACGCGGAAACGACCTCGAAGCTCAGGGATGCAACGATGTCGTTGTGCAGCTGAACGTCCACAGAGTAAACGCCGGTTGCCTTAACATCGCCCTTGCGCAGCTTGATGCTGTGCTTGTCCAGGGAACGACCGTTGGCCTTCTTCACTGCATCAACAATCTGATCTGCAGTGACAGAGCCGAAGATCTTGCCGGTCTCTGCTGTGCGGACCGCTACGGTCACGCCACTCAGGTTCTCCAGCTCTTCCTTAACCTCGCGTGCGTGGTCCAGGTCGCGGATCTGTCGTGCTTCCTGCGCGCGCTTAATTCCTTCGATCTGCTTCTCAGCGCCGCGGGTAGCAACAATTGCGTAGCCGCGCGGAAGCAGGTAGTTACGTCCGTAGCCAGCCTTGACCTCTACGATGTCACCGGGGACACCGAGCTTGTCAACGTTGGCGGTGAGGATCAGCTTCATGATCCAGCCTTTCGTTGTGCTTTGGTTTGACCAATTATGTTCAAAAAATTTAACGCTGACCAGCAGCTTTTTAGCTAGCCGATCAGAATGGCGGCTCGTCGTCGCCATCACCAAAACCGGACTGTGGGGCAGAGTTCCACGGGTCATCATCCATGGCCGCATTGTGGCCACCGAAGCCCTGGTTATTCTGTCCCTGATTACCCTGGCCGCCCTGGTTGCCGGCGTTCCCGCCGAAGCCTCCCTGGCCGCCACCATTACCCTGGCCACCCTGGCCGCCCTGGCCCGGGCCACCCTGGCCACCGAAGCCGCCGGCATTACCGCCGAAGCCTCCGCCGCCACCGGCGTTTCCGCCCTGGCTGCCGCCACGGTATGCCTTGTTGATTTCCGCGGTAGCGAAGCGCAGCGAAGGGCCGACCTCTTCCACCTCAATCTCGAAGACGGTGCGGCGCTCGCCGTTGCGATCCTCGTAGGAACGCTGGCGCAGTCGGCCGGTCACGATCACGCGGTCGCCCTTGTTCAGGCTGTTTGCCACGTTCTCGGCTGGTTGGCGCCACACATTGCAGGTCAAAAACAGCGGCTCGCCGTCGACGAACTGACCAGCCTGCTGGTCGTAGCGACGGGGCGTGGAGGCCACGCGGAAGTTAGCCACTGCGGCCCCGTTGGGGGTGTAGCGCAGTTCCGGATCCGCAACGATGTTGCCGACCACGGTGATTTGGGTATCTCCCTGTGCCATGTTTCTTTCCTAACGTTGTGTGGTGACGTGTGGGCGTCCGTAAAAAGAAGCCCTAGTGGTTACAGTGCTTAGGTTAATGGTTTAAAGGCGCCTGTACAGTCCGTTCGGAGCCTGCAGCTGTGAAAGCTACTGGTCCTTCCGCAGCACCTTGGTGCGCAGGATCTGGTCGTTGATGTTGAGCAGGCGGTCAATTTCCAGCACGGTAGCCGACTCACACTTCAGGTCGAGAACAACGTAGATGCCCTCGTCCTTCTTGTTGATCGGGTACTCGAGGCGACGCTTGCCCCAGATATCAACCTTTTCCACGGAACCGTTTTCCTTGCGGACAATTTCCAAGTACTTGTCCAGCGACGGGGCAACGGTGCGTTCATCCTGGGAAGGGTCGATGATGATCATCATCTCGTATTGACGCACGGACCTCATCACCTCCTATGGTCTTGTGTTTCGGCCATACCCCTTTTGGGCATGGCAGGAGGGTCGTTGCGTCAGCAACTCTCTCAGCCTACCTGGTGCCCCCGCGTTTTAAGAAATGCCCCCTCGCGCCCCAAGCCGAGCCCCGCTCCCGCGCTGCGCGCCCCTACGCCGCTACGAAGACCGCCAGCCCCACCGGAACAATGGTCAGGAACAAGACGGCGAAGCTGAAAAGCGTCCACACCTGCTTCTTCGACTTGCCGTACATAAAACTCGCAAAACTGCCGCCCACGCAAAGGAACCCCACCAGCACACTGGCCATGGTGATGATTATGGTCGTGTTATCCATCGTTGCTCTCTTTCTTTTCGGCGCCTTTCTTATTGACGCCCACTTCTCCGCCGGAACCATTCCCGCTCTCGCGCGCGGACTGGTTGGTTGGCGCATCCGCAGGTGCCTCGGCTGGCGCGCCTTCCAGCGCATTCGCCGGTTCCTCTGCCAGCACTCCGGCCAGGGGATCGCGGCCTCCGTGAGCTTCGCGGATCGGGTCCGGGCTGCGGCCCATGATCTGCCGGATGACGAGCACTGCCATGAACACCAGCAACCCGAGCCGGACGATGGTCACGGTATCGACCAGCCAGTTCGGTGCCGCCTGGTTCGCAGGCAGGAACTGCCACATGCGCAGGTACCAATACACAGTCTCCAATGCCGCCCAGCCAAAGACCAATCGCCAGCGGGGGAGAGCCAGCACCAGCAGCGGCACCAGCCAGATGGAGTACTGCGGGCTCCACACCTTGTTGGTGATCATGAAGGCCAGCGTGGCCAAGAACGCCACCTGGCCGACCCGCGGAGTGCGCGGCGCTGCGAAGATGACCAGCCAGGCCAGAGCCAGAAGTGCGACCAGCAGCAGTACGCCTGTCAGCAGGTTGAGAGTTTCAGCGCCTTCGACAGACCTTGTGGGAGACACGCCGTTCCAGGCGTCATTACCCAAGAGGTGAGCGATGACGGCATAGATGGTCGAGCCTTCCCAACCGCGTTCGGAGTTCAGCTTGAAGAACTGCGACCAGCCCTCCGGCGCGAAAACCATGATCGGCAGGTTGATGATCAGCCAGCTGGCGAAAGTCCAGCCGACCAGCTTCGCCAGCGGAACCCAGGCGCGCTGGCGCAGGCACAGCAGGATCAGTGCACCGCCGATGAACGCGGGCCATAGCTTCAGCGCCACGCCCACTCCCGTGGCCACGCCGGCCCAGCCGGGGCGCCGGTTGGCCCAGAAGAGGAAGATGGCGACGGCCGCCGCGCAGGTCAGCAGGTCGAAGTTGGTGAAGGCGTGGACGATGACTAGGGGAGAGGCCGCCATCAGCAGCGTGTCCCACACTCGGTTGCCGGTGAGTTTCGTCATCAGGCCGGTGGCGATCAGCCAGAACAGGGCCAGGAAGAATGCGTTGACTCCGAAGTAGATCGCCGCGGGCGCTGCCTGCGGCAGGGGGAGGAAGTTCCACACGGCCTCCACTGGGCGCGCGATCGCGGCCATCAGCCATTGGTACAGGCCCGTGAGCACGGGGTATTCCATGTACCGCGTGACGCCGTCGTCGACGAAGGAGGTGAAGTAGGGGAAGTCGAGGTTATCCAGCCCGCGGCCGGCATACAGGGAAACCGTGTCGGAGTAGCAGGCGGAGGTGAACTGGCGCTTCCCGGACCAGTCCACAAAGGGGTTGCCATCGCCGTCAAACCCGGTGCGGATGCACTGTGCCTTCTGCAGCCAACCGAATACTAGGAAGGTGGCGGCGGTGGCGAGCAGGACGCGCAGGGGAGTCCACCAGCTCGCCCGGCCGATAAGGGCGTGGGCGCCGGGTGGGCCGCCGATGAAGCGGATGAATCCGCGGGCCATCGGCTCTGTGCGGGAGGGCAGCACGCGCTGGCCCGCGCCCCGGCTCGTGGCCGAGCCCGTGGCCGGACTCCCGGCGGTCGGTTTCCTATGGGTTGAGGATTCCATCGATTAGGTCTTGTAGGTCATTGTTCTGCGGCGGGTTGCCACCTCCCGGAGCCGGGCGCTGCGGCTCGGGCTGCGGCGCGGGCGCCGGCGGTGAAGCCGGTTCCGGAGACTCCGGCTCCGCCGGCTGCTCCTGCGCACCCTCGTCGCTTCCCTGGGCAGCTTCGCCGCCGACGTGGCCACCGCCACCGCCGCCGGAAGCCGCTGGGCCGGTACCGAACTGCTCGACATCCTGGCCTTCCAGCTGGCGGTCCAGCACACCCTTCCAGATCTGGGCGGGCAGGCCGGAGCCGTACATGATGCCGCCGTAGCTGTTATGAATCGGCTTACCCTCGGCGGTACCAACCCACACTGCGGTAGACAGCTGCGGGGTCGAGCCAATCATCCAGGCGTCCTTGTTCTCGCCGGTATCGCCCAGCTGCGCCGTACCGGTCTTTGCAGCCGAGGGACGGCCACCGGCCAGCGAGTTGCCGTTGGAATACGCCGCAATGGGCTGCATCGCCTGGATCAGGCCGTTGGCGACTTCCTCGGAGACCACGCGGTCGCCGTCGTCGTTGGTGTTATCCAGCAGCACGTCGCCGTTGGAGTTCTCCACCTTCTCCACGAAGTGTGGGCGGTGGTAGGTGCCGCCGTTAGTCAGGGTTGCCAGGGCGGTGGCCATGTCCAGCGGGCTGGACTGGTACATACCCAGAGTGATGCCCTCTGCCGGCTTGCCGTTTGCCTCCTGCAGCGTCTTGCCCACGCCCGGCAGTTCCTCGGCCACTCCCAGGCGGTGCGCCATGTCAGCGACGTCCTGCGGGCCGCCCTTCAACGACTGGGTCAGGCGGATGAAGCTGGTGTTCAGCGACTGCTTCAGCGCTTCGGCGATGCTACATGTGCCACAGCTGGCGCCGCCGACGTTATTCACCTGCGCGTCACCGGTCATGACGGGGGAGGAGTCGAACTGGTCGTAAATGCTGCCGCCCTGGTCAAGGTATGCGGCCAGCGCAAAAATCTTGAACGTAGAACCGGTCTGCAGGCCTCCTCCGGCGAAGTCGAAGCCCACTGGGTTATCGCCGCCGTACCAGGAGCGCACGCCACCGGTCTTCGGATCCACCGAGACCACGGCCGTACGCAGGCCTTCCTGCTGGCCTTCGAGCTTCTTGTGGACCTCATCCACCGCGTCGGCCTGCATCTTTGCGTCGATGGTGGTGGTGATCTTCAGGCCACCCGTGTTCACCTGTTCCTCGGTGATGCCCGCGCGCTCAAGCTCCTCGATCACCTTGGTCTTGATCAAACCGTTGGTTCCCACGGCCTGGGTGCTCTCCGCGGTTTCCGCCGGGTCCTTCACGTCCGGGTACGCGGCGTTCCGCCGGTCCGATTCCTTCATCGCGTCGATGCTGACCATGCCGTCCAGTACATAGTTCCAGCGTGCTTCTGCACGCTCGCGGTTGGTCCACGGATCCAGGCCAGAGGGCGCCTGGATGGTCGCGGCCAGCACCGCGCCTTCCTCCGGGGTGAGGTCCTTGACGTCCTTGTCGAAGTAGGCGTGAGAGGCCGCGCTGATGCCGTAGGCATTGCGGCCGAAGTAAATGGTGTTCAGGTAAGCCTCGAGGATCTCGTCCTTCGACCATTCGCGGGCCATCTTCGCGGAGATAACCAGCTCCTTGGCCTTACGGCTCAGGCTGAACTCGTCGCCGACCAGCGCGTTCTTCACGTACTGCTGAGTAATGGTCGAGCCACCGCCGGCGCCTTCTCGGCCCAGCACCTGGCCGACCGCCGCGCGGGCGAAGCCGGAGACGGAGAAGCCTGGGTTGCTGTAGAACTCGCGGTCCTCAGCAGCCAGCACGGCCTGGCGGACCGGCATCGGCACCTCGTCAATCTTGACGTTCTGGCGGTTGCCTTCCGGCGGCACGATGCGCGCCAGCTCAGTGTCGTTGTCACTGGCCATGATGTAGGAGATCTGGTTGTTCACCAGCTCTTCCGGCTCCGGCACCTTCGTCACCGAATACGCCGTAAAGAACGCCACCAGCGGCACAATGATCAGCACCGCCATGACGGCCGCCAGCCCCGCGAAGAAGTTTCGCAGGGTGCGCTTATCGCGCCAGCTGCGCTTCTTGCGCGTCCTTGCCTTCAGCTTTCCGTCGCCCACGGAGCGGGATCCATTCTTTTTCACGCGAGTCTGTGGTCCATTCTGATTGGGCCCATTCTTGCTGGGGCCGTTGTTCTGCGGCCTCTTTCTTTGTGACGCCGCCGCTCCCGCCGCTGCAGCCCCAGCTCCCGCTGCGGCTCCGGCCCGGCGGGAACCTCCGGACTTCACCGGCTTGGTGCCGCGACCCTGCGCTGGCTTGCCCTGTGCGGGCTTGCCATGCGCCGGGCGCCCCTTAGCCGGACGACCCTTCACTGCGCGCCCCTGGGCAGCCTGACCCTGTGCAGGACGACCCTGTGCAGGACGTCCCTGGGCACTGCGGCGCTTACCTGGCTGAGCACCCTGACCCTGCGCAGGTTTGCCGTTTGCAGCCCGGCGCTTGCCCGGCTGGCTAGGCTTACCCGACTGGCCCGGTGCTGGGCGCCCCTGCGCAGGCTTGCCGTTTTTAGCCCGACGCTTGCCAGACTGAGCACCCTGACCTTGGCCAGGCCTACCCGGTTGCCCCGGCTTCCGCTGTCCGCCACGGCCGGCACCGGAATTTCCGGCACCACCGCGGGAGAACGGGTTCTTGGACGGCTTGTCGCTACTCAACTAGACGAGTCTCCTGATTGTCGATCGTGATTCCGATCAGCTCTTCTCGGATCAAGTGATTCCATCTACACTTCATGCACACTTCAACGGTGTGTATCGAGAACTCAGCATCCTGCTGCGCATTCACTAGCGCATCAATAACACCATTGATCTCTCTTACACTACGCGCTGTACCCGACTTTTCACCTAATACGTCGCCGTGAATCCACTGCGTTTCCCTTAAATCATGCCTTCCGCACACCGGACACGGACGGTCGACTGCCTGACCTAGAACCTCCGCGGACGAAAGGAGCCGCGGGGTGGCGTCACCAACAAAGCGCCCGACCCCACGCACCTGAGACAGAGTGCGACGGCGATCGAGTGACCTATCAATAACCCTTCGCGAAATCGACACACCCACATTCTAAACACGGCTCGGACAACCCCCACCGCGCGCGAGCTTAATCGATACACCCGCCCGGCTTGATCGGTAAACCTGCCGACGAGGAGCAGTTTTCACCAGCCCACAACCTAGCGTTGACCGCATGACATCTAAGACTTGCAACATCGCAATCGTGGGTCTCGGCAACTGCGCGACCTCACTGATCCAGGGAATTCACCTGTATTCCGACGCCGCCGCGACCGAGAACGTCCCCGGCCTCATGCACACCCAGTTCGGCCCCTATTCGGTCGGCGACGTGCACGTGACCGCCGCCTTTGACGTGGATGCCGACAAGGTAGGCAAGGACGTCTCCGAAGCCATCGATGCGGGCATGAACTGCACCATCAAGATCGCCGACGTGCCGCACACCGGCGTGACCGTGCAGCGCGGCCACACCTTCGACGGCCTCGGCCGCCACTACCAGGAGAGCATCACCGAATCCGACGCAGAACCCGTCGACGTGCCGCAGGCCCTGCGCGACGCAAACGTAGACGTGCTGGTCAGCTACCTGCCCGTCGGCTCCGAGGAGGCCGACCGCTTCTACGCACAGTGCGCCATCGACGCAGGCTGCGCCTTCGTCAACGCCCTGCCGGTATTCATCGCCTCCGACCCGGAGTGGGCCGAAAAGTTCCGCGCAGCTGGCCTGCCGATCGTCGGCGACGACATTAAGTCCCAGGTCGGCGCCACGATCACCCACCGCGTGCTGGCCCGCCTCTTCGAGGAGCGCGGCGTGCGCCTGGAGCGCACCATGCAGCTGAACGTCGGCGGCAACATGGACTTCAAGAACATGCTGGACCGCGACCGTCTGGAATCCAAGAAGATCTCCAAGACCCAAGCGGTGACCTCCAACCTGCAGGAAAGCCCGCTGGCCGGCAAGGTCCACGACCGCAATGTCCACATTGGCCCGTCCGACTACGTGGAGTGGCTGGACGACCGCAAGTGGGCCTACGTCCGCCTCGAGGGCTCCGCCTTCGGCGAAGTGCCTCTGAACCTGGAGTACAAGCTGGAAGTCTGGGACTCCCCGAACTCCGCGGGCATCATCATCGACGCAGTGCGCGCCGCGAAGATCGCGCTGGACAGGGGAGTGGCCGGCCCGGTTGAGGCAGCCTCCAGCTACCTGATGAAGTCCCCGCCGACGCAGCTGCCGGACGACGTCGCCCGCGCGCAGCTGGAAGAGTTCATCAACGGCGCTTAAGCGCTGGGCACGTGGCGCCTGGAGCTTCCGGGGGGTGGGAGTTTCCGGCAGGAGTGTCGGTGCACGCCTATGCAACAGTGGGCGTCACCGGCACTTGTTTTCATCCGTAGGGGGCGAAACTGCCGTACTAGGCAACCCTCATGAGCATTTACTTGCAAAACTGTTGTATTTTAGTACCTATGGCTTCCACATCTCTTGAAATTGCCAAGAAACTGCGCCTCCCGTTGACGCGCCTGTACCTGCTGTACTTCCGCCAAACGGAGAGCTCGCACATCAGCATGGCGCAACTGTCGATCCTCATGATTCTCGAGGAAAACGGCCCAATGCGCATCAGCCAGATCGCGGCGACCGAGACGATCCGCATGCCCACCGCCTCCAACGCGGTCAACCAGCTGGAGACGATGGAACTGGTCACCCGCGTGCGCGACACCTCCGACCGCCGCGGCGTGAGCGTCGCCCTCACCGATAAGGGTCGCGAGGAGCTCGAGCGCCTGGGTGAGGAGCGCGCCGAGCAGCTGGCCAGCATGCTGGACAGCCTCAGCGAGGAAGAACTCAAGGAAGTTGCAGACGCCACCTCTGTCATCGAGCTGGTTCTGCGCCGCTACACTGAATCCATAGAGGCAAAGCTGAACAACGACCAGCACTAAAGCTGGAGCTAGCGAGCAATCTTCCTTGAGCAACACCCCTAACCCCCTCCGTCTACTCCTCACGTGGCGCCCCGAATCCGCAGGTGACGAGGCTGCGCAGGTCGCCGCCTGGATCGCCCGCACGGAAACCATTGCCCTGCGCACCGCTACGGTCATCTCGCGGTCTTGGACGGCGCAGCCGGAGCTGGAGTTCGACAGCTACTCGGAGTGGCTCGACAAGGAATCCAAGGCTGTCTCCTCTGCCGCGCGGAAGGCCCTCGCTCTGGCCAAGCTGCCGGAGCAGATGCTGGACGCCGACGAGCCCTCCACCGTCACTGTTGATCACTCGGAAACGAAGGCTCTTATTGACGCCGCCGCCGAGTTCAACGCCGACATGATGATCTTGGGCTCCCACCCCGCCGCGCCGCATTCTCGCTTCCGAATCGGCTCGACGGCGGACGCACTGCTGCACTACGCCCCGCTGCCACTACTGCTGGCTCCGCGGACGCCGAAGCTGTCGAAACGTGGCGTCACCAGGGTCAACTGCAGTTACATCGACACCGACCAGTCGCACGAGGCCCTGCGCCGCGCCGCCGACCTGGCGCACCGTTGGAATGTTCCGCTGCGGCTGGTGGCGTTTAGCCCGCGCGGGGCGACGATGTACCCGACGGAGACGGAGTTCATCGACAACTCGGACATGATGGTCGAGTGGCGTGAGCAGGCGCTGGCGCTGCTGGACCGTGGCCGGGACCGTGCGCTGAACAGGCACAGCGACCTGACCGTGCAGATGGAGGTCGGCAGCGGCTACGGCTGGTCCGGCGCGATTAACGCCCTGAAGTGGAAGAAGGGCGATCTGCTGGTGATGGGATCCAGCACGCTGGGTGGTTTCCACCGCGTGTTCATTGGCCCGTCGACGAACCAGATTCTGCGGCACAGCCCGGTGCCGGTCCTGCTGAGCACCGTCTAGCGCTCCTCAGCGTGCCGCCCCGGTTCGTGAGCTCGCACGGGTTCTGATTAAGCACCGAGGAGTGTAGATTTGAGGTCATTATGAGCAATGATGGTTTGAACAACGGCCCCTCACCTGCTGATAAACCGGACCCTTCCTCCCAGTCCGACGGCTCCACTCCCGCAAGCTCCCAGCCAGGCGCCTCCTCGCCCGAGGGCTCCCATCTCGAAATGTCCGAGCTGGATCGCCCCAGCGCCCCCACCGAGTTGGACTACGAGGCCGACCCGTTGCTCCGCCTCGAGCGCAACAATAAGTCCACTCGCCAGGCAATTTGGTTCTTCGTTGGCGTGATCGTGGCCACCACTTTGTCTGCGATCCTGATTTGGATTTCCTCCAAGGTAATCGGCGGCCCCTACTGCGATGCAGACTCCTCCGCACAGCTGTGCAGCCGGACCTTCCAGCTGCTGTTCGCCATAGTGCCCACTTCCGTGGCTTTCTTTGGGCTTTTCGGCTCGGCTTTCATCACCTACTACAAGTGGAAGAACCACCAGCGCTGGCGCCCATGGGTAGCGGTGATCTGGTTCATCATGCCGTTCTGCATGGCTTGGATCACGTCGGTCGGCGCGTACTTGCTCCTCGACCACAACCTCTAGGACCGCTAGTTCCCCTAGTTCTCCTGGTTCCCCTGACCCTGCGCTCCCTCTCCGCTAGTCTCCGCGCTCCACCTCCACTTACTCCACCCGCCAGCACGCTCCCTCTCCGCTAGTCTCCGCGCTCCACCTCCACTTACTCCACCCGCCAGCACCGCCTACCTGCGCCCGGGCACTCAGGAGATGTCCCAAATCTTCCACTTTCGGCCAGTAGCATCTGTGAAGCGCAGATCTTACAACCTTCTGACCTGCGGGAATAGAAACTTATAAAAACAGAGTGGAAGATTTGGGACAATCCCCCTGCGGACCGTCCTCTTTGAACCCATCTGAGCTAGCCACTCCGGGCTAGACCCAGCCAGCGAGACACTCCAATTGACACGTCTCCGAGGGCGATCACAGAGCCTTAGGCGGGGTAATGTCCCAAATCGTCGAGTTATTGAAAGTAGAGGGTTTGAAGCCCAAAATAGCGACGCTCTGACCTGCAGGAATAGAATAGTTATGTTTTAAGACGTGGAATTTGGGACATTCGCCCCTCGAGCAGGCCATCCAGCCCGTCATCAACGCCTCGCAAAAGCCCAATCCACGCCTTTCGGAAGCGTCACTGTGACATTTCAGATGCATAAACTCGCACCTTAGTTCTATTCTGCGCCTTAGAGTCCGCAGCTTCCGTCCGTGACTGTAATGAAGGCGCACGCACCCCCACCGTGCCGCCGGGAAAAATAGACCTGCGGCCCGACAGCACTAGAACAGCGCCGCCGCAGGGTAGGGTCGGGGCGCCGGAAGAAGGAGAACTCCAGCCCGGGCGCGCCAGCGGGCACCCCCGCGGCACCCATGCCCAGCGGGCGCCCCAGCGCGGGCGCTACTTCGCGACGATATTCACCATCTTGCCCGGCACCACGATGATCTTCGCCACCGTCTTGCCCTCAATGTGCGAAGCAACATTCGGCTCCTCCAGCGCAGCAGCCTCAATGTCCTCCCGCGAAGCATCCGCCGCCACGTTAATGCGGCCGCGCAGCTTGCCCATCACCTGCACAGGCAGCTCGATAGTGTCATCTACCAGCCACTTCTCGTCCCACTCGGGGAAGCGCTCATAAGTGATGCCCTCGGAGTGGCCAAGGATCTCCCACATCTCCTCGGCGATGTGCGGCGCCACCGGCGACAGCATCTGCACCAGCGGCTCCACGGCCGCTCGCGGAGCCGCCCCAGCGGAGTAGGTCTTCGTCAGATAGTTCACGTACTCAATCAGCTTCGCCACGGCCGTGTTGTCGCGCAGCTCCGCATAGTTTTCGTGAACCCCCGCGATGGTCCTGTGCAGGGCCTTTAGGTCTTCATCCGTGAGGGCGTCATCGCTCACAGAGCCCTTACCCGTGTTCTCGTCGACGGCGAGGCGCCACGCACGCTGCAGGAATCGCTGCGCGCCAACCACGTCCTTCGTAGCCCACGGCCGCGACGTGTCGAGCGGACCCATCGCCATCTCGTAAACACGCAGGGTATCCGCACCGTAGTCGTCGCAGATCTCGTCGGGCGAGACGGCGTTCTTGAGGGACTTACCCATCTTGCCGTATTCCTGGAATACTTCTTCTTCCTTTGTGACGCCCTCAGCATCATCCGCCTTGCGAACCCAGAAGAACTTACCGTCGCGTTCGGTGACCTCCTCCGCGGGAACGTACACGCCGCGGGAATCCGTGTAGGCGTAGGCCTGGATGTAGCCCTGGTTGTAGAGGCGGTAGTAGGGCTCGAAGCTGGAGACTACGCCGAGGTCGAACAGCACCTTGTGCCAGAAGCGGGCGTACAGCAGGTGCAGCACGGCGTGCTCCACGCCGCCGACGTACAGGTCCACGCCGCCGGAGGGGCGGCCTTCGCGCGGACCGACCCAGTAGCGTTCGTTTTCAATGTCTACCAGGGCATTGTCGTTGTTCGGGTCGATGTAACGCAGCTGGTACCAGGAAGAACCTGCCCACTGCGGCATAACGTTCGTGTCGCGGTAGTAGGTCTTTTCTCCGTCGCCGAGATCCAGGGTGACTTCGACCCACTCCTTGGCCTTGGCCAGCGGGGGCTGGGGGGCGGAGTCCTTGTCGTCCGGGTCGAAGCTGACGGGCTTGTAGTCTTCCACTTCGGGCAGCTCGACGGGGAGCATGTCCTCCGGCAGGCCGTGTGCCGTACCGTCTTCGTCATAGACGATGGGGAAGGGCTCGCCCCAGTAGCGCTGGCGGGCGAACAGCCAGTCACGCAGCTTGTACTGGATCTTGCCGCTGCCTACACCCTTGGATTCCAACCACTCGATGGCTTTGTCGATAGCTTCCGCCTTGCCCAGGCCGTTGAGCTCCAGGCCGTCGGAGTTGTTGGAGTTGATGTGCGGGCCGTCCTCGGTGAAAGCCTCGGTGAGCTCGGCGCCCTCGCCCGCGCCAGCCTCACCCTCGCCAGCCTCGCCAGCCTCAGCGCCCTCCGGCGCCAGGACCGGCACGACCGGCAGCCCGAACTCGGTGGCGAACTCAAAGTCGCGGGTATCGTGCGCCGGCACAGCCATGATCGCGCCGGTGCCGTAGCCCGTCAGCACGTAATCAGCGATGAAGACCGGTACCTGCGCACCGTTCACCGGGTTGGTGGCGTAAACGCCCAGGAAAACGCCCGTCTTCTCCTTGTTCTCCTGACGTTCCAGGTCCGACTTAGCAGCAATTGCCGCGCGGTATGCCTCCACCGCGGCAGCTGGGTCTGCCTGGCCGTAGGTCCACCGTGGGTCGACATCCGTGTAGGCGTCCTTACCCGCAGGAGAAGCACCGGACTGCGCAACGAGCGTATCCACCAGCTCGTGCTCCGGGGCCAGCACCATGTACGTCGCGCCGAACAGCGTGTCCGGGCGCGTGGTGAACACGTCAATGTCGTGGCCAAGGCAGTCGAACGTGACCTCCGCGCCGCGCGACCGGCCGATCCAGTTGCGCTGCATGGACTTCACCTTCTCCGGCCAGTCCAGGTACTCCAGGTCGTCGATCAGGCGGTCGGAGTACGCGGTGATGCGCATCATCCACTGCTGCAGGTTCTTGCGGAAGACGGGGAAATTGCCGCGCTCGGAGCGGCCCTCCGCCGTGACCTCCTCGTTCGCCAGCACGGTGCCCAGGCCGGGGCACCAGTTCACCGTCGAGTTCGAGCGGTAGACCAGGCGGTAGCTATCCAGGATCTCCTGCTTCTCGGCAGCACTCAGGTCCGCCCAGTCGGAGCGCTCGGCAGCGAGCTTCTCCTCCAGCTCCTTAATCGGGCGGGCCTTGCCCAGGGTGCCGTTGGCGTTCTTGGCCTCCGGGTCGAACCAGGAGTTGTAAATCTGCAGGAAGATCCACTGCGTCCAGCGGTAGTAATCCGTATCCGTGGTGGCGAAGCTGCGGCGCTTATCGTGACCCAGGCCCAGGCGGCCCAGCTGGCGCTCCATGTTGGCAATGTTGGCCATGGTGGTGGTGCGCGGGTGGGTGCCGGTCTGCACGGCGTACTGCTCGGCGGGCAGGCCGAACGCATCGTAACCCAGCGTATGCAGCACATTCGCGCCCTTCATGCGGTGGAAGCGCGCAAACACATCCGTGCCGATATAACCCAGCGGGTGGCCAACGTGCAGGCCCACGCCGGAAGGGTAGGGGAACATGTCCTGGATAAACTTGCGGTCCTCCGGCAGCTCCACGCCCGGCTCCGCCAGGTCGCCCGTCGGGTTCGGGGCGTTAAACGTGCCGTTGTCGGCCCAGTGCTTCTGCCACTTGGCCTCGATCTTGGCCGCGAGGCCAGGAGTGTAGCGGTAGGAATTGTCTTCAGTGCTGCCGTTAGTCATGTTTTAACAGTCTAGTAGGTCGTCTGGACAGGGCAGGTTATTGCGTTTGGCTTGTTGGCCACCTGCAGTAATAGACTGTTTCGCATGATCGTGTTGACCGTTGTGTTGGTAGTCGTGGGCCTGGCCTTTTTCATCGCGGGTCTGCTGGGGGCTGTGGGGAAGTTGCCGGGTAATCCGGTCGTTGGCCTGCGCATTCCGGAGGTTCGCAAGACCGAGGAGCTCTGGAACACCGCGCACCGCATCGTCGGCCCTGCCTGGATGGGAGCTGGTGCGGCGTTCCTCGGCGCGGCGCTGATCACCCTGAAGGTGAGCGGTTGGATGTGGCTGGTATTTGCATTGTTGCTGGTCGGTGCCGCTTTCTTGATCGGCCTGGGCTCCGCGTTGGGCGCCCACGCCGTCGCGCGCCTGGACGCCCGTGCCGCCCAGCTCGAGGCCGCCAATTCTTCTTGTTGCTCTAGCGGTGACGCCACCTCGGACTCCTGCTGCGACGATTCCAGCGAGGCCCCCGGCGCTTCCGACTCCGCTGGCGCTTGCTGTTCCGACGGCTCTGGCGTCGGCGCCGAAGCTGGCGCGGTGAGCGCGGAGGCGTGCGCAAGCGGTCAGGCGTGCGGCAGCTGCTCGCTGAACGGCTCCTGCGAGGGCGGCGGCGTGGACTGGGAGGCCGCCCAGCGGGCCGCCTCGGCGCAAGACTCGGCCCAGAACCCAGCGTAGAATCCAGCGCAAGACCCCACACGGGCCTAGCCCAGCACCACTGCACCCGTCGCCGCAGCTCCACCGCGCCCGGCAACCCAGTATTCTGGGGAACCATGAGAGACTCCAACGCCACCGTCGTCGTATCCGGCACCACCAACGTCGACACCTTCGTCACCGTCCAGAATTTCCCCCAACCAGGGGAAACAACCATCGCAGAACCCGGCATAGAGGGGCTGGGCGGAAAGGGCGCTAATCAGGCGGCAGCCTGCGCACACATGGGCGTCAATACCGTGCTTTTGTCTGCGGTAGGCACCGATCCGCAGGGCGAACTTGCGATCACAGAGCTGCGCGAACACGGTGTGAACACCGACTACATCGTAAGTAGCCGGCAGCCAACCGGCCGCGCGTTCATCATGAACGACCCGAGCGGCGAGAACATCATCATCGTCACCTCGGGCGCAAACGAGCTGGTCAGCCCGGCTCAGCAACGTGAAACCGTGGAGGAATTGCGCCGCCAGGGACCCGTACCTATCGTGCTTGCGCAGGGCGAACTGACCCCCGAGCACAGCGCGGAGCTGCCGAAGCTGGTGGCGAATTCGGACTCGCGGCTGGTGCTGAACCTCGCGCCCGTGACCACGCGCGACCCCGACCTGCTCGCCGCGGCCGACCCGCTGGTGCTGAACGAGGGCGAGGCCGCCGCAGTGCTCGATGCCGCCCCCGGTACGCCCATCGAAGAGCTGCTGGAGCGCCTGCGCCCCATCGCTCGCTCTGTGGTGGTTACTTTGGGGCAGCGCGGCGCCATGATCTTGGAGGGTGACGCCGAACCGGTGCACATCCCCGCCGTCTACGTCGAGCGCGTCGTGGACACCACTGGTGCAGGCGATGCGTTCTGCGGCACGCTCGCGGCGGCGCTGGCGCAAGGGGAGACCCTGGTGGATGCGTGCACGTTGGGCGCGGCGGCCGGGGCTCTCGCCACGCAGAAGCGCGGCGCGGCAGGCAGCTACGCCACCGAGAACGAAATCCGTCGACTAGGAGACGCATAAATGACTCAGAAGATCATCCTGGACTGCGATCCGGGGCACGACGACGCAATCGCCATGCTCCTGGCCTGGGGTAACCCTAACCTGGATCTGCTGGCGGTCACGACGGTGGCGGGCAACCAGACATTGGAGAAAGTCACCAAGAACGCCCTGGCCCTGGCGCGAGTCGGCAACATCACCGGCATTCCCTTCGCCGCCGGGGCGGACCGCCCGCTAGTTGCGCCGCAGATCATTCCGGAGGAAATCCACGGGGATAGCGGCCTGGACGGCCCGCAGCTGCCCGCCGCCGGGGCCGAGCTGGATCCCCGCCACGCGGTGAACCTCATCGCGGACATCATTCGCGAGAACGAGCCGGGGACCGTCACCCTCGTCCCCACGGGAGCGCTGACCAACATCGCCCTGTTCGCCCGCATGTATCCCGAGCTGGTGGAGCGCGTAGGTGGCGTCACCCTAATGGGCGGCGCACACCACGCTGGCAACATGACCCCGAGCGCCGAGTTCAACATCCTGGCAGACCCGGAGGCCGCGAAGATCGTGTTTGGCGCGGGCTGGCCGGTGACGATGGTCGGGCTGGATGTCACACACAAGGTGCTGGCCACGCCGCAGCGGATGGCTCAGCTGGCGGAGGTCAACACGGACGTGGCGAAGTTCATCGCAGAGCTGGTGGAGTTCTTCGGCGGCGCGTACATGAAGGAGCGCCACTACCCCGGCCCGCCGATGCACGACCCGCTGGCCGTCGCAGCCGTGGCAGATCCGCAGGTCGTGCGCACAATCCTGGCGCCGATCGACGTGGAGACCAAGGGCGAGCTGACGCGCGGGGCGACCGTCGTGGATCTGCGCCGCACCTGGGGTAGCCAGGAGGGCGGGCAGGACCCGACGGCACTGGGCACGGCGGATGATTCTGATATTGACGCCACCGCCTCCGCCACCGCAGCGGGCGCTACCCTGCGCACCCGCGTGGCTGTGGACGTCGACGCAGAGCGCTTCTGGAACCTGCTGGTCGACGCGCTGCAGCGGATCGGGAATACGGGGTTTTAGTCGGGCGCAAGTACGGGGTTCTAGTCAGGCGCGCGTTCATCGCTTAGAGTTCTAGCTGCAACTACTGAAACTCCAATTGGTTTTCAATTGACGCTGAATCGGAGCCGCCCATGAACTCCACTAATCCGCACGCCGACAACGCACCATCCGGAAAGCCCGGTGGCGAGGCCGACGGAGCCACAGCCACTGGAGCCCCTGCTACAACCGCAGCAGCTTCCCCGGATCCGGTCGACTCCCGCCCCGGCGGCATCGGCCTGTTGATGACGGTGCTGATCACCGCGGCCGTCGCGTTTCAGCTGAACGCCTCCATGCTCTCGCCGGTGTTGGCGACCATGGCTCGCGAGCTGAACACCGACGAGGCCGCCACGGGTCTCACCCAGACCGCCTTCTTCACCGGTGGAGCCATGTGCGGTCTGTTCCTGCCGCGACTGTCCGACATTGTCGGCCGCCGGAAGATCCTCGTCATCATGCTGGGCGTTATGTCCCTCGGCGGTCTCATTGCCGCGCTGGCGCCGAACATTGGCGTGCTGATGGTCGCCCGCGCCATGCAGGGCATCGCCGGGCCGACGATCCCCATGACCCTGATCATCCTGCGCAGCCAGGTCAAGGAGGAGGTCCGCCTAGGCACGCTCATGGGTCTGCTTGCCGCCATCAACGGCGGCGTCGCCGGTATCGACGTGATCCTGGCCGGCTGGATGGCCGAGCAGTGGGGCTTCCGGTCCGTCTTCTGGCTCATCGCCATCATTGGCATCATCGCCACCCTGGTCGTTGCCTTCGGCGCACCGGAATCCAAGCCGTCGGACAACGTGAAGATGGACTGGGCGGGCGCTGCTCTGCTGGTGGTATCGGTGCTGTGCATCACGTTGGGCGTCAACGAGGCAGGCAAGGCCGGGGCAGCGAACTGGCTGTACGTCATCGCCATGTTCATCGTCGGCGCGGTCGTCTTCCTGGCCTTCTGGAAGTACGAAAACCGCCACGACCAGCCGCTGGTCGCCCCGAAGTACCTGGCCCGCCGCCACACCTGGGCGCTGCTGGCCACCACGGTGCTGACCATGACCGGCGTGTTCGCCGCGGTCAACGGCCTGGCTATCTCCCTGGCGCAAAACCCGGATGCGGGCTTCGGCCTGGAGGCCGACAAGGCCTCCCTGTGGCTGCTGACCCCCTACGCCCTCATCGGCTGGGCCGTCGGCCCCTTTGCTGGACGCTGGGCACCGAGGGTCGGCTACGGACGACTGATCATCATCGCCAACCTCGCCAGTGCGGCCCTCATGCTGGCTCTGGCGTTCGTCGGCGTGCACTCGCTGCCGGTGCTGATCATCACAGTGATCCTGCTGGGTGTTACCTACGCGGGTATCGGCAACATCGTCATCAACAACCTGGGCGTGGTGAACTCCCCGAAGGATAACGAGGGCTTCCTGCCCGGCATGAACTCCGCAGCCTTCAACCTGGGCGCGGGCGTGTCCTTCGCCGTGCTGCCGGTCTTCCAGGTCGCGGGCTCCCCGCAGGGCTCGGATTCTGCCGCGGGTTATATCACCGCGTTCATCGTCGCAGCGGTGATCCTCGGCATCGCCGCGGCCGTGGCGGCGCTGATCCCGAAGCAAACCGTCGCGGAGCTCGACCGCGCCATCGTCTAACCCCCGGCGCCGCGCGCGGGTCCACGCACCACTCTGCGCCCCGGCCCCCGCAGGCGCCCACCCCACCCGCGCCTGGCCCGTTGTGGACGGTCAAGGTTCGCAGAGGCGAGGGCGTCAATAAGATAAAGACCCATGGTAGAAAAACAGTCGCTATGGCACCGCATCATTAACTACCGGCCGGACTTCCTCATCGTCCTGATCGTCATCGCGGTCGTCGCGGCGATCATTTTGCCCGTGCGCGGCGAGGCGGCGGATGTCGCCAACGTCATCACGAAGGTCGCCATTGCGTTCCTGTTTTTCCTCTACGGCGCGCGCCTGTCGCCGCAGGAAGCCCTGAAGGGCCTGATGCACTGGCGGCTGCACCTGCTGATCATGGTGTTTACCTTCGTGGTCTTCCCTCTGATCGGCGTGGCGATGATGCCACTGAAGGCGGTCGTCGGAAACGAGCTTTACCTGGGCATTCTCTTCTGCACCCTCGTGCCATCGACGGTGCAATCCTCCGTCGCCTTCACCAGCATCGCGCGCGGCCACGTCGCCGCCTCGATCGTCGCGGCCAGCGTCTCTAGCCTGCTGGGAGTTCTTTTCACACCGTTGCTGGTGCTGCTGCTGATGTCTTCTTCGGAAGGCTTTCATATTGACGCCACCACGTTCCTCGACATCGGAGTCCAGCTACTGCTGCCGTTTGCCATCGGCCAGCTGCTGCGCAGGTGGGTGTTCAAGTTCGCGGCCTCCAAGGCGACGAAGAAGGTGGACCAGATCTCCATCGGCCTGGTGGTGTACGTCAGCTTCTCGGAGGGCATCGTCTCCGGCGTGTGGGGTTCCGTCAACTGGCTGACGATTCTGGGCCTGGTGCTGGGCTCCATCGCGCTGGTGCATCTGATGCTGGGCGTGACGAGCGTGACCTCGCGGAAACTGGGATTCAACTACGCCGACCAGGTGGCCATCCAGTTCGCTGGCACCAAGAAGTCCCTGGCCTCGGGGCTACCGATGGCGGCGGTGATGTTCGGCGGGGCGAGCCTGGGCATGATGATCCTGCCGCTGATGATCTTCCACCAGGTGCAGCTGGTGATCTGCTCCTTGCGTGCCAGCACCTATGCCGCGCGCTTCCCGGAGGGCGAGAAGACCGCGGGCGCTCACACCTGGTAGGAGCTCGGGCTAACGCGGGCACGGAGCCTGCCGCACACTTGCCGCACTATTCCGGCTTCTGCAGCCGCTTGACGTAACCCATGCGCGGGCGGAAGCCCGCCGGGTGCTTCATCTGCGCCACCGCGTCGGCAATCACCAGGCGGAAACGCGGCTGCATCGGCGGCATCTGGGAGATCGAATACCAGCCCACCTGCGTGGACTCGTCGTCGCCGATCACCGGCTCGTCATTGAACTCGCCGGTCTCGGGGTCGGGAATCACGGTGCAGCGAACGGTGGTGTCCACGTAGCTGGTCACATCCCCATTCGGGTATTCCACGGGGCCGACCTGGCCCACGCCCAGCAGCGCATCCACCTGCACGTGCAGGCCAGTTTCCTCTCGCACCTCGCGGATGGCCGCCAGGTGCGGCTCCTCCCGCGGGTCCACGATCCCCGTCACGGGGGTCCACTGACCGTCGTCGGCGCGCTTCACCAACAGCACCTCCGGCACGGCCCAGATGGGTGCGTCCTCTGGGACGTCTCGGATGACAATGGCCGTCACGCCGGGCAGCCACAGCTCGTCGTGGCCGATTTTCTTGCGCAGTTCAACGATGAAATCAGGGGTCGGCATGGGCGCTATTCTACGGTGCTGGGGCTAGGTGCGGCGGGGGAGGGGGCGTCAAAAAATAAGGTTCACCAGCACCAGATACAGCACCGTGCCCAGCAAGATCGACAACGTGGCCGAGCGGCGCCAGAGGTGCAGGGCGACGGTGAAGGTCAGGGCGATGGCGACCGCCGCGAAGCCACCCGGCGCGTCGGCCTGGCCGGAGACGGTGTAGACGACCAGGAGGGTCATCACGCCAACGGGCATGGCCAGGCCCAGCCAGGCGACCAGGTCGGATTCGCGGAAGAAGCGCAGCGCGGCGAAAGGCAGGCCGCGCAGGGCGAGCGTAACCATGAATATCGAGCCGAGAATCGCGAGGGTGGGGCCAAGTTCCACGCCCTCGGGGAGACCCGCGGCGGCCTGTAGGTGTACGGCGGGCGCAGCAAGCGCGACAGTGGTGGGCATCTACTCCACCTCCCGGGAGGCGGCGTTATCCGCGCCGACCTTCAGCCGCAGCGCGCGGTCCAGCGGCGGGCACAGGAAGCGCACGATGAGGCTCACAAAGTACAGGCTCATGCCGATCATCAGCATGTTGTCCGGCGAGATCAGCAGGCCGACCAGCCCGCATAGCGCCGCCACGATCGGCAGGGAGAGGTCCTTGAAGCTCACGAAAGCCTCGATCGCCAGCACCGTGAACAGGGCGATCAGCGCAAACTCCATGCCCTGGATCTCGAAGGGCAGAGCACTGCCGAACAGCGCGCCGAGCACACCACCGCCGACCCAGCCGATCTGCAGCAGAATCTGCACCGCCATCACGCGGGCAGTCGACCACTTCGCGTCGCGCCGGGCGGCGAGGATCGCATACGTCTCATCTGTCAGCGCATAGATGCCATAAGCCCTGGCCAGCCAGCCGCGCACCTGGGCGATGGGGTAGTTCAGGGCGTAGAAGGCGTGGCGGAAGTTCACCAGGAACCCGTACAGCGCCGCGCTCAGCGGACCCACGCCACCCGTGACCAGCGACACCGCCAGGAACTCCATGGAGCCCGCGTAGATGACGAAGGAGAAGATCGGCGCCCACCACCAGGCGAAGCCGACCTGGGTGATCAGCAGGCCAAAGGCCAGGCCCAGCGGCACCATGCCCAAGGCCACGGGCCAGGCGTCGGCGATCCCGGCGCGCCAGTCAGCGTTCCTGTCGCGGTGGGTGCTGCTCGCGGCCATCTAGTTGCGCTCCGGGTGGCTCGCCCAGGTTGCGAACAGGTTCTTGGGGAAGGGGCTGTTCTTCATAATCTGACGCCACGTCTCCGCCGGTCGGTCCGTGAACACATCTTCTGCGGTTGCGTCCTGGAGGCCGGCAATCCCGGAATCCAGCCAGCCGCGCACGTCGGCGTCGTTGAGGAGGACGTAGCTGTGGAAGAGCCGCAGGCCGCGCAGCATGGAGGGATCCACGTGGCCGACAACCTGCGCTACCTGCTCGTCCACGCTGGGTGCTTCTTCAGCAGTGCTGATCAGCATGAACTGCCCGCGCGCGCCGAAGCGGGCGGCAGGGGCCGCGTTGGCTTCAGGGCTGCTGCTCGCCGCAGAGGCGCCCGCAGCGTCCAGCTCCAAACGGTCAGCGTCCAACAGGCCGACGGCAAGCACGACGGGTTCGTTGTCGCCGCCGATAAAGAAGACCTTCGGCTTGGTGAGCTTCTCCGCTAGAGAGGGCAGGTGATTGGCAACGGCTTCACTGCTCATGAGGCCCAAGCGGACAGCCACGATGGTGGCGCCGCCGGCATCCGGGTCGTCCTGAACTTCCAGCACGAGTAGCGCGTCCGCGCCGGGCAGCCCCGGCACGGCGAGCACACCGGGGGAGGTGCCGAAGGCATCCACGAACGCCTCCAGGTGTGCGGGCTCGATGTCGGCGGTGTCCAGGTAGCCTTCCGGATCCACAACCACGGCGGGCGCCTGGAAGATCACGTCACCGGGCCGCACGTTGAACTGGTTCTCTGTGCCATTCGGCTGCTGGTCAGCGCTCACTTTTGCGACCCACCTTTCTGTTCGCCCCACCATTGTTTCAGCGCGGCGATGGCGTCCTCACGCTCCATCGGCCCGCGATCCAGCCGCAGCTCCTTCAAGTACGCCCAGGCCTTGCCCACATCGGGGCCGGGCTTGAGGTCCAGGATCTGCATGATCTCGTTGCCGTCCAGGTCGGGGCGGACAGCGGCGAGGTCCTCCTGCTCCTGCAGCTGCTCGATACGCTTTTCCAAATTATCGTAGGTGCGCTGCAGCCTCTGGGCTTTTCGCTGGTTGCGGGTGGTGCAATCGGCGCGCACCAGCAGGTGCAGCAGTGGCAGCAGCTCGCCGGCGTCGTTGACGTAACGGCGCACGGCGGAGTCGGTCCAGGTGGATTCGTTGTTGTCCTTTTCCCCCGCACCGCGGCGAGCATCCTGGTTCTGCCCCTTGCCCTGCGTATCGGCGTAGCCGTGGAAGCGCATGTGCAAAAACACCAGCTGGCCGATGTCCTGGACGTGCTGCTTGGAGTACTTCAGTTTGCGCAGGCGGCGGCGAGTGATGCGCGCTCCGACGACTTCGTGCTGGTGGAAGGTCACCGCGCCAGATTCGGTAAAAGCCCTGGTATCGGGCTTTCCGATGTCATGCAGCAGCGCGGCCATGCGCAGTTCCAGCGAGGGCTCCAGCCCGCGCTCTGCCTCTAGGTTCACGGCGTTGCGCAGCACCTTCAGCGAGTGCCAGTACACGTCCTTGTGCTGGCGGTGCTCGTCCTGCGTGAGCTTCAAAGCTGGCAGTTCCGGCAGCACGTGGTCGGCCAGCCCGGTCTCGACCATCAGGTCCAGGCCCACCCACGGCGCCGCGCCAAGCATCAGCTTGTTCAGTTCGACGGCCACGCGCTCGACGGTGATGCGGCTGATCTGCTCGCTCATCGCCGTCATTGCTTCCTTGACTCTCTTTGTGACGCCGAACTCCAGCTGCGAGACGAATCGGCACGCGCGGAGCATGCGCAGCGGGTCGTCGTTGAAGCTGATCTCTGGGCTGTCCGGGGTGTCTAACACTCCGGCCTGGAGGTCTTCGAGGCCATTTAGGGGGTCGCGGAGCTGGTGGTTTCCGTCGGGGGAGAGCTCCAGTGCGATGGCATTGGCACGGAAGTCACGGCGGATGAGGTCTCCGTCGAGGCTGTCACCGAAGGAGACTTCGGGGTTGCGGGACTGGCCGTCATATTGGTCGGCGCGAAAGGTAGTGATCTCCAGGATCTGACCCTTGACCAGCGCCGATACGGTGCCGTATTCAATGCCCGTGTCCCACACTGTCTCCGCCAGGGGCGTGACAATGTCGACGATGGCCTGCGGCCGGGCGTCGGTGGTGAAGTCCAGGTCGTGGGAGAGGCGCCCCAACAGGGCATCCCGCACCGACCCGCCGACGAGGTAGAGGCTGTGGCCAGCGTCGTGGAATGCCTGGGTGAGTGGCAAAAGGTCGCGGTCAAGCGCGCGCAGGGAGGTAAAGGCCTCCTGCAGCATGCCTTCAATGGTGCGCGGCTTTTCCGGCGCAGTGTCCTGCTGTACCTGCTGGGCTGGCTGTGCCTGCTTGGCCTGCTGTGCCGCCTTGCCGGGCTGCGCAGGATCCGAGTTTGCGGGGGAGTGGGCGGGTTTCGTCACGTTGCCAGATTCTACTAGCCCCCTCGGACGGGCCAGCGGCCCCCTCATAACCTCCCAAACCTCCCGCACAGGCGCCAAGTCCCCCTCAGATCCTCCCCAACCCCGCGCACAGGCGCCAAGTCCCCCTCAAAATCTCCCTAGATGGGCGGCAAATGTCGTTAGAACGGGAATACGCCGAGCAAAAGCTGACGCCCAGAAAACCCGCAATCCTCTGACCAGGCACTTTACATAATCGACGCTCGCTTTCAATAACGTATTCCCGTTCTAACGACATTCACCGGCTTACGGCCCTGCCGGAACCCCCAGAAGCCTGCACACGCGCACCACCAATACCCGCACACCGCCTACGCACCGCCCGCAGCCCATCCCACGTGCCCAGCCCGCGCACCACCCGCAACTAGTTACAAATTCAGTTACAATTTCGCCTCCACTCGCTTCCATTCAGTTCCACATTGCACAGATAACCGGCTATCGTTATCAGAATGAGTGGAAACGACAGCACCGGAAACGGCACGCCCCGCCGCCGGCGCCGCCGTTCAAGAAGAAGGCACCGCTCTGGCAACGGCCAGAGCGGCCAAAACGCCCAGCAGCAAGGCGGCCGTTCCGGCCAGCAGGGCAACAGCCAGCGCAACCAAAGCGGCCAGAACTCCCAGAACTCCCAGAACAGCTCCAACCAGGGCAAACGCAAGAGCAACCGGAACCAGTCCCACCGCAAGAAGGGCGCCAACTCCAACAATCGCAACCGCCAGCGCAACCGCAACAACTCGCGCCCGCGTTCTTTCGACGAGCACTCCAGCCTGCCGACCTCCGTGGAGACCTCCGCGGGCGGCCTGGTCCTCTCCGGCCTGGCGGAAGCCGTGCAGCCTAATGGCGAGGTCGACTTCTCCGCAATCTATGTGGCCCTCATCGGCCGCCTGGATCGCCGCGGCAGACTGCTGTGGTCCATGCCGAAGGGGCACATCGAACCGGATGAATCCCAGCACGCCACCGCAGAACGCGAGGTGTGGGAGGAAACGGGCGTGGCCGGGGAGGTCATCGCAGACCTCGGCACCATTGACTATTGGTTTGTCTCGGAGGGCATCCGCATCCATAAAACCGTCCACCACCACCTGCTTCGCTATGTCGATGGGGACCTGAACGACGAGGACCCGGAGGTCACCGAAGTCCGCTGGCTGCCCGTGAACCGCCTGATCGAGCACCTGGCCTATGCCGACGAGCGGCGCCTTGCCCGCCAAGCCTTCGATAACCTCGCCAACCTCGCCCGCGCCGAGGCCGAAGCTGGCCGTGCCACGCCACGCTAAGGAGCGCTAACGGATTGCCAGCCGATGCTGTTAGAACTAATAGCGACTAACAACTACTAATTACTTACGTAAGCGTGTAATCGTGCACAAAGGTGAGCGCAATGTCTAGATTCCCCCACGCCTGCACGGCGTTTGGTGTTTCTGTCGCGCTCTGTGGCCTGTTTGCCCTGCCTGTGGCCCCGGCGGTTGCTGACCCTATTAATGACGCCCCCTCGGCCTCCACCACTCAAGACTCAGCCCAAGGGCAGGCCCCGGATCCCACCGATCCCGCGGTTCGCGAGGATTCCACCTGGGCCAACCCGCTGGCCCGCGCGACGGATCCTCAGCAGGACGTGGACTTGGAGATCATCGGTATTGGCACCAGCTCAAGCGTCCACGCCGCCGCTGGCCAGACTTATACCCTCCGCATCCGCAACGACCGCTCCCACGCGCTGAACAATCTTTCGCTCACCTTGTTCTATCGCTCGGCCGCCACTGCCGCGGAGGTGCGCGTCGCGCAGCTTGCCAACCAGGGCGAATACTCCCTCAGCAGCCAGCCTCTGCAGCTCGACGGCACGCTCAGCCCCGGCGAGACGCGCGAGGTCACGGTCACCGTTCCTGCGGCCGGTGCTTCCATCGATTCTTCTCGTGACGCCCCCTCGCCCCAACCGCTGAACCTTCCGCCTCATGCTTTTGAGGAACCCGGCGCTTATCCCCTGTTGTTTAGCCTGAGCGGCCAGGACACGAACCCGGAGAGCCCGGAGCAGGGAGGTACACAGTACCTGGCGGTGGCGCGAACCACGCTGAGCGTGGGGGCGTCCACAAGAAAGGAAGACCAACCCAGCACCCCAGTGACGGTCGTGTATCCGCTGGCGGGGCCTACGTACATGGCGGCGGGGCAGACGGGCGATGCGCCGAAGCGGCGGCCCGCGTTTGTGACGAAGGACGTGCTGGCGGCCGAGGTCGGTGAGGGCGGCAGGCTGCGGGGGCTGCTGGATGCGTACCGCGAGGCGAAGTCGAGCAAGCTGAAGCAGGCGACGTGCATCGCCATCGACCCGGAGCTGCTGGATACGGTAAACCGCCTGGCCGAGGGATATTTCGTGGGCGAGCGCACTCCCGACCCGGTGGAGGAACCGCAGCGGCTACGCGACTCCTGGGACCAGATCCTGGGTGGCGAAGAAGTGGAAGCCCAGCACATGCCCGGCAATGCGGATGCGAAGAAATGGATCGCTGACCTGCGGGAAGTCGTGCAGAGCAACTGCTCGGTGGCGTTGCCGTACGCCGGGGCGGACATCAATGGGCTTTCGCAGGTGGATTCCGACTGGCTGCGCGTGCGCGCGCTGGGCACGGGCGCCGGGGTGATTCAGCGGATCCTGGGCGTAGTGCCGACGCAGAACGTGGTAATCCCGGACGCCGGCTACGTCGCCCCGGAGGCACAGCAGGTTCTGGCGGCAGGGATCAGCAAGACTCCGGAGGGTGTGGAGCCGATCGAGGCCGACCAATCGCGCCGGTTTGAGCAGACCGTGCAGGGTAAGCCGGCAATACCGCAGGCCGGGCACGTCACCGCTCTGGTGGCGGAGAATACGGTCAACATCGAGCAGCCGGCGGCTGCGCCGGACCCGGCGGCAGACCCAGACGGCATAGGCACCGACGGTGTCGAGGGCGAGCAGGGCAACCAGGCCGGCACAGGCGGCGCAGACTCCGCCGAGCCCAACCCCACCGACGAGGCATGGAACCAGCGCCTGGTGAACCTCCCAGGTGCAACGCGGACCGGCAACGCCGGCGAGGAGGTCGGCGCGCAGGGCGACGCACCGGCCAACGGAGCAGCGCAGACCACCGCCACCGCGCTGACGTACTCCGCGGACCTCGGCACGGTGCTCAAGGCCACCGGCCAGCACCCGGAGATTGCCGCATATTCGAACCCTGACCTGCGCTTTAACCTCACCGAGGATAGCGCCGTCGCCCGCCTGGCCGACGCGCAGGCGGTACTGAACCTGGAGCTCGACTCCGGCCGCCCGACCCTCGCCGTACCGCCCGCCGCGTGGTCCGTGAACAAGACCCAGGCCAGCAGCTTCCTGCAAACCATCAGCCAGCACCTGGACAATCACTCGGCCACGCCCGCCCCGCTGCCGGAGGCCGTGCAGCCCCGCGGCATCGACCTGGCGGATGTGGGCTCGGGCAGCACCACGGTGCCCTACACCGACCCCGGCGCGTATTCCGCACCTTACCTCGGAACGGTGGCGGATACCGCCCGCAAGCTGCGGGAACTTACCCTGTTCATGCAGAATGACTCCGCCATTGCGCTGACCCGCGAGGGCTTCACCAGCCCCCTGTTCTCCGACCTTCTGCGCGGCCTTTCCACCTACCGCAAGCGCGAGCGCGGCCACGTGGACGTCCTGCGTGAGCAACTCGGCACCAACCTCGCCCGCGTGGGGCAGGTCACCTCCCAGCTGCGCCGCTCCATCAGCCTGCTGCCACCGGGCAACGTCTTTACCCGCACGTCGGATTCCTCGCCGTTGCTGGTGGTTGCGCGCAATGGACTGCCCCTGCCGGTGACGGCCAAGGTTGGTTATTCTTCTGACGCCGACACGGATGTCACCGTCCACGTGGATTCCACGGCCTCGCCGACGATCCCGGCGAAGGGCTCCATCACCTGGTCGCTAACTACCGACATCGCGGACACGTCCGAGCAGGTCAACCTATCTTTGTGGCTGGCGACCAACAGCCAGGACGGCAAGGGGGATCTGGAGGACGGAACCCGCATTTCGGATCCGGTGGAGCTGCGCGTGCAGTCCGTGCCGGGGCTGTCCTCCCGTGGGGTGACCATCATTGCCGGGCTGCTGCTGGGCATCGGCGCGGCCGGCAAGATGCTGTGGGACCGCCGGAGTGGGCGCGCCTCTAAGCGCAAAACGGCCACTGCTCTTCGGCCTGCCCCGCGACCGCAGGAAGGCGATCAAAACTAGACACGCCCAGAGCTCCGTTAGGGAATGCACGGTTGTTGCATAAAGATGGAGTAGTGACTTCTGAGCAAGAGAGGGATGACCAACCGGCTAGGCTCTCGGCCGGACAGCGCGGACGTTTCCGTGCGACCCAGCCGCCGGCGCTAGCGCCGAAGAAAGACCGCGCGAAGGCTGGAGCGCCGACGGGTGGAGACGGGGCGTCACAAAGCCCTACAGAGGTAGCCCCGACCTCCCAGAGCGGCCAGAGCCAGAGCAACGGTGGCCAGAGCGGCCAAAGCAACAGTGCCCACAACGGCGACGGCACGACCGTGGCTCAGGGCGCGGCAGCCACGACCGCAACCGCGGGCACCGCGACCGCAGCCAGTGCGAGCGCCACCGCGACCGCAGCCGACGAAACGACCGGCAACGGCGCGAACACTGGCGGCAGTGGCAGCACTGGCAACAGTGGCAGCGGCGACAACACAGACGGCCAGAGCCAAAAGCAGAGCGACGAGCAGATCGTCCGCGCCGGCGGTTCCATGGCCATCGCCACCCTAATCAGCCGCATCACGGGCTTCCTGCGCACGGTGTTCATCGCCTCCGCGCTGGGCGGTGCGGTGGCCAGTGCCTTCAACACGGCCAACACGCTGCCGAACCTCGTGACCGAGCTGGTGCTCGGCGCGGTGCTGACCTCCCTGGTCGTGCCCGTGCTGGTGCGCGCCGAGAAGGAGGACGCGGACCGCGGCGAGGCTTTCATACGAAGACTCTTGACGCTCACGTTCTCGCTGACCCTGGTGATCACCCTGGTCTCCGTGGCATGTGCGCCGCTGCTGGTGCGCATGAGCCTGGATTCCGAAGGCCACGTGAACATCGGCATGTCCACGGCATTCGCCTACCTGGTGCTGCCGCAGATCATGTTCTACGCCATGTTTGCCGTGTTCATGGCGATCCTGAACACCAAGGGAGTATTCAAACCCGGCGCGTGGGCGCCCGTGGCCAACAACGTGGTCACGCTAGCCGTGCTGGGGCTGTACATGTTCCTGCCACGGGATACGAAGCTGCAGCCCACGGACAACGTGACTATTACCGACCCGCACGTGCTGCTGCTGGGTCTCGGCACCACCGCGGGTGTGGTCATGCAGGCGCTGATCATGGTGCCCTTCCTGCGCAAGGCCGGCATTAACCTGCGCCCGCTGTGGGGGATCGACGAGCGCCTGAAATCCTTCGGCGGCATGGCCATCGCCATCGTGGTGTACGTAGCTATCTCCCAGGTCGGTTGGCTGCTGAACAACCGCATCGCCTCCGACACGTGGGAGGTCGCGCCGACGATCTACATGCAGGCATGGCAGCTGCTGCAGATGCCCTATGGCGTGATCGGCGTGACGTTGCTGACGGCCGTCATGCCCCGCCTGTCCCGCAACGCCGCGGAGGGTGACGACAAGGCCGTGGTGCGCGACCTGACCGTCGCCTCGAAGCTGACGATGCTGGCGATGGTGCCAATCATCGTGTTCTTCACCTGCTTCGGCACCCTGATCTCCGCCGCGCTGTTCGCCTACAAGGAGTTCTCCCTGGAGGACGCGAACGTGCTGGGCTGGACCATCAGCTTCTCCGCGTTCACCCTGATCCCCTACGCCCTGGTGCTGCTGCACCTGCGCGTGTTCTACGCCCGCGAGGAGGTCTGGACCCCCACCTTCATCATCGCGGGCATTACCGCGACGAAGCTGACCTTCGCCTACATCGCCCCGCAGATCGCCACCGAGCCGCGCCTGGTCGTGGTGCTGCTGGGTGCCGCCAATGGCCTGGGCTTTATGGCCGGCGCGATCATCGGCGACCGCCTGCTGCGGCGCTCGCTGGGGGACCTGCAGTTCCGCAAGGTGACGAAGACCGTGCTGTGGGCGCTGGGTTCCTCGCTGATCGGCGCGCTCGTCGCCTGGCGGGTGGACGTGCTGCTGACGCACTTCGCATTCCCGACGCTCGCCAACCCCTGGTTCATCATCCGCCTGCTCATCGCCGGCGTGCTGTTCCTGGGCGTTACCGGGCTGATCCTGGTGCGTGCCCCGCTGCCGGAGATCCAAACCCTGGTGGGCGCCCTGTCGCGCATCCCGGGTATGTCGCGGGTTCTTCCTTCTCGACGCCCACTTCCCAGCGACGAGCAACCCATCGAAGAGGACCAGCCCCGTCGCCTGTCGGCCCAGGAGCTGGCCGCCCGGGAGGCCATTGCTCTGGACCACATGATGGCCGGCGTGGCGCTGCCGCCACTGGCGGCGGGCCGGGTGCGCGGTCCGCGCCTGGTTCCGGGCGCTCCACTGCTGGAGGGCCGCTACCGCCTGCTTGCCGACCACGGCGGTTGGTCTGCCGCCCGCTTCTGGCAAGGCCGCGAGCTGGCTACTGGCGACATCGTGGCTCTGACCATCATGGATCCGGTGGCTTATGCCCGCTCGCAGGTCGATCCTGGAGTATCTGTGCCCGTCAACGGCGTGGAGGTGGCGCGTGCGAAGGACGAGATGCTGCGCCTCTCCGCGAAGCTAAAGCAATTCGACGTGCCGGGTATGGCGCAGGTCAACCGCGTGATCGACTACGGCAACCTGGTGGTCATCGTGTCCCGCTGGGTGCAGGGTTCCCCGCTGACCACCGTGGCGGAGAGCCAACCGGAGCCACTGGCGGCTGCCTTCGCCGTGTCCTCCCTGGCCGACGCTGCCGCGCAGGCCGAGGACAGCGGCACCTCGCTGGGCTTGGATCACCGCGACCGCGTGCGCATCGGCACCGATGGCGCGGCCGTGCTGGCCTTCCCGGGTGTGCTGCCGAACGATGACACGGCGCAGGATGCACACGGCGTGGCCGTGGCGCTGCGCCTGCTGCTGGAGCACGTTCCCTACGAGGAGGTGCCGGAGAACCTCACCCGCACCTACAAGAAGATCTACGAGCTCGACGGCGAGAAGGTGGGTCCGGAGGACCTGCGCAAGGTAGCGAAGGATCTGCGAGAGCTACAGGCTGGCGGGCTGGCCATCAAGGAGGATTCAACTCCGGACCCGAGTGCACAGTCCGGCTTCGGTGCCCGCGGCAACCGCCCGGTGGGCATGGCAGCCGCTGCCGTCATCGCGTTCGCCTCCGTGCTGGTTATCGCCGCGCTGGTTGCGGCGGTGGTCAGTGTGGTCGGCGGCGACCGGAAGGATTCGCCGCTGTCCACCGACTCGTTGCGCCAGGGTGCGCAGGCAGTCCGTGGGGTGGACCCGGCGGAGGTTCCTCTGAGCCGTCCCCTCGAGTGGCTGCCCGCCGACGTGAGCTGGCCGCTGGACCGCCCGGATCTGGCGCGCCTGATCACCGATGGCGACCCGGAGACGTTCTGGCAGTCCAACCCTGCATCCGTGCAGCTGGGCGGCGAGCCTGGCACCACGAAGCCCGGAATTGGTCTCTTGATGACGCTGCCAGAGGGCACTGCCCTGTCGCAGGTTCAGCTGCGCGGCCTGACCCAGGGAACCACCCTGGAGCTGCGCTTGGCGCAGGCTGACACCAACGGCAAGCTGGCCTCCCTGGACCAGACGACGCTGCTGAAGACCGTGCATGCGGACGCCGATGACGTGACCGTGGATCTGGCCGGCATGGGTGCGGACCACGCAGATACAACTGGCGACTCCGGCTGGGGTGCCGGCCGCGAGGGTTCCTCCGCCGCGCCGGGTGAAGGCAACAGCGACGGCGAGAACGAGGACGCCGCGGGAAGCCAGAAGGGTAGTGAGAAGGGCAAATACGATACCGATAAGGTCAGCGCCGCCAAGGGCAACCGCCTGCTGATCTGGATCACCGGCCTGCCGCTGCCGCGATCCGCCACGCTGGCGGAGGTTACCGCCGTCGGAAACTGGCTAGAGCAGACCAGTGACGAAGATGCCGACGACCCGGACGCTGACGAAGCCAACACGGAAGAGGGCTCCCGCCCCGCACGCCCCGTACAACCCGTCGGATAGCTGGTCGGACAGACGCTCAGAACGCCCGCGCTCCCATAGCGCATCACGGCGCCTGCCTCAACTGTGAAGTTCACAATGAGGCAGGCGCCGTTCCCAGTTATCCACAGGCCGAGGACTTCGTACCCACAATCTGCCCGCCGAGGAATAGAGTGTTGGGCACGGGGGCGGCACGGCTCCCGAAGACACACTAGGGGGAAGATGATGCTGGGGGCGTCACAAAGAACAAAGAGCAACACACGGCCAGCGCAACAAAGCGACCACGAGCTGCTGCGCGGCCATAACGAGGGGCAACCCGGCGCGTTCCGCGAGCTGATCGACCGCCACCAGCGCACGCTGTGGTGGGCGGTGCGGCGAGTCAACGTGCCCGAGGCTCACCAGATGGACGTTTACCAGGAGGGACTGCTGCGCGTGCATCGCTTCGCCGCGCGCTTCAACGGGGAGCGCTCCGCCAGCGTGAGCACCTGGATGGCCACGATCATGCGCAACGCGGCGCTGTCGTACATGCAGCGCTACAGCCGCGAAGCACAGCCGGGGCGCGAGGATTTCAACGAGCGCACGCGGACGCTGCCTGCGCGGGGGATGCGGGAGGAAGCCACCGTCGCCCGGCTGGATGTGCACCGCAGCCTGCGGCAACTCTCGCCCGAGATGCGAGACGTGATGGTGCTGACGGAAATTCGGGGGTTGAGCGAGGCCACAACCGCGGAGCAACTGGGGATTCCCGTGGGCACCGTGAAATCGCGGAAGAACCGAGCGAAGCGGATGATGTGCGAGCACCTCGGCGGGGCAGGGGAATACGGAATGGCCGTGGCCGGTTAGACTGGGGTGAACAACATCTTCGACCTCAAAGGATAGATATGAACCAGCCATTCCTGCAGGCCAGCGGTATTCTCAGCAATGATTCGAAGGCCGCGGACGCGGATAATGCCAGCGCCACCAGTGCGGACGGCGCTGCGAACGCGGAGGCAGGCAAGGTTCACGACGTCATCATCATCGGTTCCGGCCCGGCCGGCTACACCGCCGCCGTGTACGCAGCACGCGCTGAGCTGAACCCGGTGGTTTTCGAGGGCGTGGAGTACGGCGGCCTGCTGATGCAGACCACCGAGGTGGAGAACTTCCCGGGCTTTCAGAAGGGCATTATGGGCCCGGACCTGATGGAAGAGATGCGCGCCCAGGCCGAGCGTTTCGGCGCTGACCTGCGCCAAGAGGACGTGGAGAAGGTCGACCTGACCGGCGAGATCAAGAAGGTGTGGGCCTATGGCGAGGAGTACCAGGCCCGTACGGTGATCCTGGCTACCGGTGCTGCTCCGCGCTACCTGCACGTTCCCGGCGAGCAGGAGATGCTGGGCCGCGGCGTATCCGCCTGTGCGACGTGCGATGGCTTCTTCTTCAAGGACAAGCAGATCGCCGTGGTGGGCGGTGGCGATTCCGCCATGGAAGAGGCCGACTTCCTGACGAAGTTCGGCGAGAACGTCACCATCATTCACCGCCGTGACGAGTTCCGCGCCTCCAAGATCATGGAGGAGCGCGCCCGCAACAACCCGAAGATCAAGTTCCTGACCAACGCGAAGGTCGTGGAGGTCAAGGGCGACAAGTCCGTGGAGACGCTGGTGGTGGAGGATACCCAGACCGGCGAGCAGAAGGACGTTGCGATGGATGCCATGTTCGTAGCCATCGGCCACGACCCGCGCACCACCGTCTTCGAGGGCCAAGTGGAGCTGCAGGAGAACGGGTACGTGAAGGTCGAGGAGCCCTCCACCTGCACTAGCCTGCCGGGCGTGTTCGCAGCCGGCGACCTGGTGGATTCCCACTACCAGCAGGCCATCACCGCAGCTGGCTCCGGCTGCCGCGCCGCCCTGGACGCCGAGGCCTACCTCGCCACCCTGTAGAAGCACACTGGCTGCGGCAGGGCGCCGGCCTGTGGCGGGGCGCCGGCCTTGTAACGGACCACCGGCCCTGTAACGGATCGGACAAGTTCGGTCACCGTTAGGTAACTATGGCCGGTCGGACATAGGATATTTACACGTTGAAGGGTAACCTCCAACCTAAAGAAAAGCGCTCCCAACCAGGAGGTTTGTCGCCACTATGTCCGACATCGTGAACGTCACCCAGTCCAGCTTCAAGTCCGAGGTCGTCGAGGCTACCCAGCCTGTTCTAGTCGACTTCTGGGCCGAATGGTGCCGCCCTTGCCTAGCTATGACGCCCATTCTCGACGAACTGGCGGCGGAGTTCGATGGCAAGGCGAAGATTGCCAAGGTGAACGTCGATGAGGAGCGCATGCTGGGCGCTATGTTCCAGGTCATGTCCATCCCCGCCCTAATGATTTTCAAGGACGGGGAGAAGGTCGCGGAATTCACCGGCGCTCAGGATCGGGACACGCTGCGATCTGCGATTGAAGCGCAGCTTTAGAAAACAGCTGATAAAACACGCCTGACCTGCAAGTAAAGCAGATCGGCGGATTTGTCCCTAGAATTGCATCTATGACTCGCCACTGTCGGCGAAAGATCTTAAATGTGATTTGTCTCACAGTGGATACAGTGGCTTTAGTGCCGCGAAAGTTTGAAGAATTGGAGTGTTGAACCCAGTGGATCGTTTGCTTCTCCAGGTCGGCGACCGCAGCCCGCGCGTCGCTGAGGTCCGCGGCACCTTGGCGCGCCTCGGTCTGCTGGAAGGGTATGAAGGCGACACGACCGGCAGTAAGTCGCAGCGCTGGACCAGCGAGGAAGAAGTTTTCGACGAGGCCCTGGCGGAGGCGCTGAAGGCGTTTCAGCAGCAGCGTGGCATCATTGCCGACGGCACCATCACTCCCGGCACATTGCGTGCGCTACGTGAGGCCTCCTACACCCTGGGGGCGCGTGTGCTCTCGCTGCAGGGCAACCAGTTCGTCGGCGACGACGTGGCGCAGCTGCAGACTCAGCTGCACGACCTAGGCTTTTACACCAGCCGTGTGGATGGCCACTTCGGTCCGCGTACCCACTCCGCCGTGGTGAACTACCAGCTGAACTACGGGCTGAATAACGACGGGGTTGTCGGCCCAGACACCCTGCGCGCACTGTCTTACCTGGGGCGGAGGATCACCGGCGGCTCGCCTCAGTCCATCCGTGAGAAGGAGCAGATTCGCTCTGCCGGACCGCAGCTGACCGGCAAGCGTGTGGTGATCGACCCGGGCCTAGGTGGCTCGGACAAGGGATACATCGTTGACGGCCCCTTCGGACAGATTTCGGAGGAGGAGATCCTCTGGGATCTCGCCGGCAGGGTAGAAGGCCGTATGATCGCAGCGGGGATGGAGACGATTCTTTCGCGCCCCCGGTCTGCCAATCCCACTAACCAGGATCGTGCCAATATCGCGAATGCTTTCGGCGCAGACGTCATGATTAGCCTGCGTGCCGATATTTATCCGAATGAGAAGGCCAACGGCGCGGCTACGTTCTACTTCGGCTCGCTGACGGGCTACTCATCGATGGTGGGCGAGAAGCTCTCTGGCTTTATTCAGCGCGAGATTGTGGCCCGCACTCCGCTTCAGAACTGCTTTAACCACGGTCAGACATGGGACATTCTGCGCCTAACCAGCATGCCGACGGTGCAGGTCGTGCCCGGTTACCTGACCAGCCCTAAGGATGTTGAGATCCTCACTGATCCTGCGATGCGCGATACCATCGCCGAGGCCATCGTTGTGGCCGTTAAGCGCCTATACCTGCTGGATAAGGATGTCCACGCTACTGGCACCTTTAGCTTTGTGGAGCTGCTACAGGAAGAGCTTCCGAACAAGTAGATTCTGCACCGGACTAGGCGCGGAGACCCGGTTGCTCGTCTCGCGCTGTCCAGTAGTCCCGAACGTTTCCGGAGTTTCAAGGCTTCCGAGCACCCCAGATGCTTTTGGCGTCCGGTTGCCACCGATAACCGTGGAGAGCTTCTCCGGTCCGTTGACCTGTGCGTGATCCTCCTCAGCGAAGTCCCCAAAAAGGCTATGCGACCCGCTGATCTCAAAGCGATATCGCGGGAAGTGTCGGTGATGCTTGACCACCTTGAAACCCTCCGCCTCAAGGATGTCCTCGGAGAGCATCGGGGCACTATCCAGAATGTCCTCGTCTATCCCGTGGGTTTCCGCGGCCGTCTTCCAACCCCGATAGGATTCGGGCACATAATTCAGGGATTCAAGGGCACTGTACCTGCGATTTTGTTCCTCTGGTGACCACTTAGGCTCCTCCGGATCTTCCTGCGCCGTCGGCCACGAAGCCTCACTAAGCTGCCTAGCAAGTTCCTCGTCAAAGTCCTCAACTCGAGCGAAAGCCTCCACGGCCTTCACCCCGCGCCGGTGCGCCTCGGTAAGCACGGTATCGATGAGTTGATGCTCTAGGTATAGACCCATGTATGGCACAGCCACGTGCACCGTGCTCAGAAGGATTGCATCAGGGGAAATCGGTGCAGTTGGCAGGTTCGCAATGCCTTGCATATAGCGCGCGGGGGCAAAGAATACCGTCGCAGCAGGGACCGGTCGGGTGCCTGCATCTCCGGTGCCGACAAACGCCGTGTATCCGCAGATTCCCCATTCCAGGAGGACGTTCTGCAGCCATACCTGCTTATCAAATACCGGGTCTTTTGACGAACTATTCTGATTCTCGTAACCCGGGGGGAGCGCCCAGAATGTCGATGCCGCAGCACTGGGCTCGAGATCTTCGGAACACTGAGGAGTGATGGCTTTAATGTGTACTTCCACAGCGCTCCTTTCTGTTCATTGAAGACATCCAAGAGTCCCTGAAAGTAGCGAGTCTGGAATGCACAATCAGCTGCGTGCGGTTGGTTTCTACGAAGATCCTATAGGGCACCAATCGTTCCCGTGGCGAAATCGCTAGTTTCTTGCTACACAAAACCCCGATGTTTCACGTGAAACATCGGGGTTCAGAGTGGAGGATTCTGCGTTTAATAGTGGTTATCCACTCGGCGGTTCACCGCACGACCCGGGTGAGTGGGCTCCTCATTGGGGTAGCCGGCTGCCACTACGAGTGCGATCGAACGATCATCGCGCCCCTCGAGGCCAATTGCCTTCTTGACGCCCTCTTCGTTCCAACCGGTGGTGGGGGAGGTGGCAAGACCCTGTTCCTGGGCTGCAAGAAGCAAAAATCCAGCAACGAGCATGGCATCCCTGATACCAATTTCGCGCAGCTTCTCCGGGGACGCGGAGCCATTGAAGCCACGAACCTTCTCCGTAAGCTCTGCTCCCAGAACCTCTTCAGCGTCGTCAGGCACCACCTCGGAGCGGCCGACCACAACGAAGACGACCGGAGCATCCAGGAACTGCTGCTGTCCCGAAGCATCGAAAATCGCCTGCTTAACGGCCTGATCCTGGACTACTACCAGGTCACGCATCTGCGCGTTGAACGCGCTAGGGGCTTCAAGAGCATTCTCAACTACCCGATCCAAAACTTCCGTTGGAATCGCCTGGTCGGTGTACTGGCGCGTTGCCCGGCGGGTTGAAATGGCTTCGGTAACGGTCAAGGACATAGAAATTTGCTCCTTTTCTTAAGGTTAACTTCCGCTGGTTCAGTTTGTCTGGGTTGGCCTTCCGGTGGTTCTCTTAGTCTGGGTTAGCTACATGCCGGTTGGCTTTGTCTGGGTTTAGCTAAGCGATTTAGTGCTTCTTAAACTTCAACAGCTCAATGATTCTGTCGAAGTCCTCAGGGCCTCCAAATTCAACAACGATCTTGCCCTTTTTCTTCCCCATTTGGACACTGACCTTGGTCTCCAATGCATCGGAGGCATTATCCACCCAGTTGGAGACATCTTCGGGCAGCTGTTGGGGGCTGCGTCCAGTAGCCTTCGTAGCACTGGCTGCCTTATCGCCACGGTTCAGGAGGGTCACCGCTTCCTCCGTGGCGCGCACGCTCAATCCCTCGCTTACAACACGGGTGGCAAGCTTCTCCTGTTCCTCAGCGCCGCTCTTTAAGCCCAGGAGAGCGCGAGCGTGACCTGCACTAAGGACTCCGGCGCCGACTCGCCGCTGCACGGATACAGGCAACTGGAGAAGGCGGATCATGTTAGTGATCAGAGGACGAGATCGACCGATCTTCTTAGCCAGCTGTTCCTGGGTTACGCCGAACTCCTCCATAAGCTGCTGATACGCCGCGGCTTCTTCCAGCGGATTCAACTGGACGCGGTGAATGTTCTCCAGCAGCGCGTCGCGCAGCATCTCGTCGTCTGCGGTCTCGCGGACGATGGCGGGAATTACTTCGAAACCCGCTCGTTTTGCTGCGCGCAGGCGTCGCTCACCCATAATGAGCTCATACGTGGAATCCTCGTCTGGGGCCCTGCGCACGACGATCGGCTGCATAAGCCCGAACTCCTTAATGGAGTGGACGAGCTCCTGAAGGGCCTCCTCGTCGAATACCTCGCGCGGCTGCTTTGCATTTGTACGAATGGCACCGAGGGGGAGCTCTTGGTAGGTTGCCCCGAAATCATCTTGCGATGTTTCACGTGAAACATTCACGTCGCTCGAGGTAGCGGAACGGTTCTCGATGGCGTCGCGTTCCGTACCGGAAGCCTCTCGGATAACCGTACGCGAAGCGTCACTGTGACGTTTCGCGCCCATACTCGGGGTACCCCCCAGATTCTCATCAGGTCGATCGAAATTCGGCTTGTCAGAGTCACTTTGATCCGCTTGAGGGTTCACAGGGCTCTTCTGAGATCTGGCAGAATCTTCTACCGCGCGATCACCCTTGCCGCCGTTACCGGACGGTGAACCAGCATCGGCCTTCTTTCCACCGCTACCGATGCTCTTCCCGCTACCCAATACAATGTCGGCTGCACCATCCCCAAGAGAGGGGCGAGCAGGTCCGGTCGGGATGAGCGATGCAAGACCTCGACCAAGTCCGCCCCGTCGAGCATTGCCTACAGCGTTAGGAGAGGGCATCTGCGGCTTTCGAGAGCCACCACTGGACTTGGTAGCACCCAGAGCTCGCCCTGCTTCCGACGCTAAGCTTCTACCAGCATTTTCGGGCATCTTCGCGCCCGCCGGCGTTTTCTTCGGCAACGGACTCTCCTGACTCTGAGGTGAATTGGCCACATTGTGCGGCTTTGAAACTTTACGCGAATCCTTCGAAACGCTATTTTCAGCGGACTTTAGATCTTTCTTCGACAGTTTGGAATCCTTTTTATTGCGTTTCCCCACTATTAATCACCCTGATCATGAAGTTCGGGGGCAATTCCAATCGGCGCGGTTTCGGTTGTCGGGAGGTAATCGCCGCGCTGAGCGAATTCCTTCGCTGCGTCATAATAGGCAAGCGCCCCAGGGGCGCCGCCGTCGTACTGCAGCACTGTCATGTTGTAACTCGGAGCCTCGGATACCTTCACATTACGCGGAATATGGTTATCCAGAACCACGGATCCGAAGTGAGTTCGAACATCGTCGCTAACGTTCTGCGAAAGCCGAGTGCGACCATCATACATCGTTAAAAGTACGCCCGAAATGTGCAGGTTCGGGTTCAGGTTCTCGCGAATCATTGCGATGTTATCGATCAACTGGCTTACGCCTTCCAGGGCGTAGTACTCGCACTGAATTGGGATCAGTACCTCATCCACGGCCGTCATTGCGTTGATCGTGAGAAGCCCGAGGGAAGGGGGGCAGTCAATGAACACGTAATCGAAACCGTGCTCTTCCATCCATCCGTCGCTGAGCGCGGAGGAAAGTCGATACTCACGTCGAACTTCGTTAACCAGATTGATCTCGGCTCCCGCCAGATCGATGGTTGCTGGGACGCAGAAGATGTTCTCGTTCTCGTCGTTGCCCTGCATCACTTCATCGACAGACATCTCATTCAGCAGTACCTCATAAGACGAAGGCGTGCCGACATGATGCACCGCATCAAGTGCCGTCGATGCGTTGCCTTGAGGATCCAGGTCGATAACGAGCACCTTCATGCCCAAAAGGGAGAGGGACCACGCCAGGTTAACAGTAGAGGTCGTCTTGCCCACGCCACCCTTTTGGTTGGCAATGGTGATCTTCCTGCACTTCTCCGGCCTCGGAAGTTTGTTCCGATTCGGGTTCTTCAAGCGCGCAGCCTGTTGGGCAGCTCGCCCGATGGGTGTTTCATCCATGTCGAAGGTCGACATCTATGTCCAATCCTGAAGTCGAAAGATGATGTTTCACGTGAAACATCGAGGTGTATGTAAAGGATAGATCAGCCTCACAGAGGCCACAATGAGAGCCCTACTTGATGCGCGGAATAGTGATCACGTGTGTAGGTTCCGCCACCTTAGACTCGCCTACTAGCTGGATGGTTCCATCCCCGCCACCCGCTTTAGCAATCTCTTTGGCGTCTCGCTCGAGTTCCTCTGCGACCGAACCACCCTTAAGGGCCTTCATCGCTCCACCAACGCGCACCAGAGGCAGTGACCAACGGGTGAGTTTACCGAGCGGTGCCACAGCTCGAGACGTAGCAACGTCTGCACCGCCCAAAGCTCTAACTACATCTGGCTCTTCGGCACGACCGCGGACGACCTCGCACCCCAGATCGAGTCGGTCGTTGATCTCGGACAGGAAGTTATAGCGTCGTAGCAGTGGCTCCAGGAGCTGAACCTTTAGATCCGGACGCGCGATCGCCAACGGGATACCTGGTAGACCGGCACCGGAGCCAATATCGACAACACGGCATCCCTCATCAATAACTTCCCCAAGGACAGCGGAGTTAAGTACGTGCCGCTCCCAGATACGTGGAACCTCGCGTGGGCCTAACAGTCCTCTTTCAATGCCGGCTGTTGCCAAGAACTCCGCATACTCCCGGGCAAGGGGAAGACGATCGCCGAAAACCTCCTGGGCGGCCGCTGGAGGTTCACCTAGTTCCGGGCTTTGAATGTTCACGTCGTCTCGATTTGCCATCTAGACACTCCTTCAACGGTGGGAGGTAGGGGCAATGTTTCACGTGAAACAATCCGGGTTGTTCCACACGATGTTTCACGTGAAACATTCGGCTTCTATTACTCCGCCCATTCTATAGTCCGTTGACCTCAAAGCAGCACCCGAGTCTTCAAGCCGCGAACGGATTGTGCAGAGAAACTAGAGAAAACAAAAGAACCGCCACCATAACGGTGACGGTTCAACGCGGTTTAGGGCTACTTCCGCTTCTTACCCTTCTTCTTGGGGTTATCCGGGCGGGCGCCGACTTTCGGAGCAGAGGTGCGCTTGGAAGCCGCGATAGCTTCTTTCTCCGCCTCCTCCTCAGCATCCATCTTCTTGTAGAGGAAGTACTGCTGCAGGTAGGACCACGTCATGTTGGTAGCCATGTACAGGGCAAGACCAACCTGCCAAGCGAAGCCACCCATTAGGTACAGAACCGGCATGACCCACAGCATCAGCTTTTGCATCATGTCCATCTGCATCTGGGACTGCATGGCCTTAGGGTCGTTAGCCTTAATCGGGTTCTCCGCACGGCGCTTTGCAGCACGATCCATAGACATGCGGGCCGAGAAGTGCATCAGCACGGAAGCCAGCAGCATCAGCGGGACAACGACCAGGATGATGTTGGTTCGGGTGAAGTCCACGTGACCATCCGCGGAGAACGCGCGGTAGTTGGCCGGGTCCATGGAGATAAAACCGGACAGGGGAGTACCGAAGATACGAGCGTCCAGGAAGGACTGAACCTCGTCCACACCGAAGAAGTAGTTCGGCGTATTACGAGTCTCCTCGACCGTCATTCCCAGCTGACCCACACCGGTGCCCGTGCGGTTGAAGGAACGAAGCACGTGGAACAGGCCAAGGAAGATAGGCATCTGCACAAGCATCGGCAGGCAGGAAGCCAACGGGTTTACGCCCATTTCCTTCTGCAGCTTGCGCATCTCAATCGCCAGCGTCTGACGATCGTTCTTGTACTTTCGCTGCAGCTCCTGCATCTTTGGCTGCATTTCTTGCATCTTGCGGCTGGAACGCAGCTGATTAGCCATCGGCTTCACCAAGAGGATACGAATGGTGAACACGAGGAACATGATTGCCAGCGCCCAAGTGATGCCCGAATCTGGGCTCAGGACGTAGCTGAACAGCTTATGCCAGAACCACAAAACGCCGGACACTGGATAATAAACAAAATCCATGGCGACTCGAGGTTTCTCCTGAAGTTGATCTATTAAGGCCCGTAGGGCCGGCGCCGCCGATAGTTGGCGTCCAACGAAGGAACACAGCTAGCGGCGCCGCCCGCCCCACGAGCACAGGGGACGACGAGGCGGGACAGGATCCCAACCTCCCGGATGCCAAGGCCCACAGCGGGCCAAACGACCCAACGCGAGAAGCGACCCCTTAATCAGGCCATGGCGGCCTATAGCGGTTAAGGCGTAGTTGCTGCACGTAGGATCAAAACGGCATGTTGGCCCCATTTTAAGGGGTGACACATAACTTTGGTAACCAAGGATCAATCGGCGAGCCATTCGGGCCCCGACACCCGGCCGGCCACTACGGCCATCACTAGTGGTACTCGCATCACCATTGGGCGAGGGCTCGGAAGTGGGAGAGTGGCCACTAGTGGGCGAGGGCTCGCCGGATGCAGCTGCGCACATCGCCGACCAACTCCTCAAAGCTCGCAGTGGCGCTCTTAGGCAACGCACGGATCACTACCGTGGTGCCGACGGGAAACTCCAGGCTGCCTTCCTGCAGCCCTTCATCCAACACGGCACGGAAGGCATGGCGGAGTTTCCGCGAGGTATTATGCCTGGTCACGGCGTTGCCGACCGCCTTCGAAACCACGAGTCCCATGCGCGGCCCGGCAGTCGCCCCCTCCTGCAAAGGCAGCGGAAGCTCTTCGGCTCCGCCGCCACCCGCCCAAACGTGAACCACCACAGTGCGGCTGCCCTTCTTCCGACCCTTCCGTATCGTCTGCCCAAACAAGGCAGTCGACCGAAGCCGGTGCTGGGGAGCTAGCACTGTGGTGGCTCTTTCCTATTTATTGACGCCCCTACGACAATCCACCCCAAGAGTATTGGGGTGGAGCGAACGTCTGTGCCTAATTTAGGCAGTCAGGGACTTGCGGCCCTTGTTGCGGCGTGCGGAAACGATGGCACGGCCGGCGCGGGTACGCATACGGGTACGGAAACCGTGCACACGTGCACGACGACGGTTGTTGGGCTGGAAAGTACGCTTGCCCTTGGCCACGGTACTTCACTCCTTAACTTTCGCTATCAGCGGACGAGCCACGTGCAGCCACAACAGACACCCAGCCCCTTCATGAGCTGGGATCAACGCTTAAGCCAGCGGCGCGCCCACAAATTTAAGTGGACAATTGCACCGGCAAAGTCCCGGAGGACCTAAGAGCCGGTACCGGAGGCACCCGATAGACAGCGTGGTGACCTGCTGTCGTACGTGGGTTGCCATAGACGAGTCAAGGATACGTGCTGTGACGGAAGTTATCCAAATTTTAGAGAGTCACTACGGTAACTAGCGCGAGAAGTGCCACCTCAATGGGCATAAAACCGCACCGCAATCACCCATTTCTGCCGCCGAAGTCTGGGTGTGAACAAAAACCCTTAAGGACGGAAACGGACTTCGTCAAATATCGATTGGCCTTGTGGAAAACTCCTCCACCCCCAAACATTAAACCTTTACTTTACACCTTATACATGCATGTCACGGGCATTTTCACACTTTAATTAGAGTTATCCACAAGAGCGCTGTACCTTGGGGATAACATGTGCAGAGAAGTTATCCACAGGTGTGTATAACTGTGTGGAAACGCAGGACAATCGGTGTTTCGCACTGTGCACTGGGCCGTGAACAACTACAGAACAGCCCGACTAGCTAAACCACCCGTGGTTTAACCCCCGTTAACCTTTCGGCCACCCCCGACCAACCCTGGAGCCCCATGAGCCACTCGAATTTCTCCATCGAGGAACACTTCCCAGACATGTGGGATGCCATCATGCACGATTGGCTTGCCGATAGCTCGTCGGCTAATCCCGATCCGGACCTGCCGGCGATCTCCCCCAAGCAGCGCTCCCTGCTGCGCAAGGTCAGGCCGGTGGGGCTCATGGGCCGCATTGTGGTGCTGGAGACCCCGAACAAGTGGACCAAGGAATCGATCGAGAAAGACCTGATCGATCCCATCAAGCACGTCCTCAAGACGCGGCTGGATCTCTCCGTAAGCCTCGCCATCACCAGCACTAACGGTGAAACCGAGGATCGCGCCGAGGCAGCCAACGACAGCCACACCGATGCTGATGCTGCCGGCGATACCCACGAAGGGGCGTCACAAAAAGGGTCGGTGGCAACCGCAGACGACCTTTCGATGTCGCAGGTAGAGGAGCTGGTCAACAAGGCCGAGCAGAGGGACGGCGCGGCGCAGGCTGGGGATAGCGGCGCGGCCGAAACTGCTGAGGAAGCGGCGCGGCGTCGGGAGCATGACGCCGACGAACTCGCCGGGCAATACGCTGCGTCGGAGAACCATATCGACCCGAACCCGTCTCCGACGCCTACGCGCTGGACGAACAAGGAGACCGCGCACCGTCCAGCCCCGCGGCATACTCCTTCCTCGCACACCTCTTCGCCCCATACCTCTTCGCCGCAGCCGTCCTCGAGTTTCAACGACGGGCTCGACGGCGAATCGCTGCTGAACAAGAACTACACGTTCGAAAACTTCGTGGTTGGCTCCTCGAATAACTTCGCCGCCGCGGCTTGCCGCGCCGTGGCCGAGGCACCGGCCAAGGCTTATAACCCCCTGTTTATCTGGGGCGAATCGGGCCTGGGCAAAACACACCTGCTGCACGCCATCGGGCACTACGCCAAAGAACTGCAGCCGAATATGCGGGTGAAGTATGTGAGCTCGGAGGAGCTGACGAACGACTTCATTAACTCGATTGCTAACGACACCCGTGAGTCCTTCAAGCGGCGCTACCGCAACCTGGACATGCTGATCGTGGATGATATTCAGTTCCTGCAGAACAAAGAGTCCACGCAGGAGGAGTTCTTCCACACGTTCAACGCACTGCACCAGGCGAATAAGCAGATCGTCTTGAGCTCCGACCGACCTCCCCGGCAGCTGACCACCCTGGAGGATCGCCTGCGGACGCGCTTCGAAGGCGGCCTGATTACGGACGTGCAGACTCCGGATCTGGAGACGCGCATTGCGATTCTGACGAAGAAGGCCGAATCCGACAACGTGCAGTTGCCGGAGGACGTGAAGGTGCTGATCGCCAGCCGCTACGAAAAGTCCATCCGCGAGCTCGACGGTGCTTTGATCCGCGTGACGGCCTACTGCGCGCTGAGCCACGAACCTTTGACGGTGGAGACCGCCGAGATTGCGCTGCGCGATATTTCGCCGGCGGATCAGGACGTGGAAATCGTGCCGCAGCACGTCATCGAGGTAGTGGCGAACTACTTCAACCTGACCACGGACGAGCTGGTGGGGAAGGGTAGGGCCAAGAAGTTTGTGCAGGCCCGGCAGATCGCCATGTATCTGTGCCGCGAGCTGACGGATCTATCCCTGCCGAAGCTGGGAAGCGCATTTGGCGGCCGCGACCACACCACTGTGATGTACGCGGAGCGGCGCGTGCGGGAATCCCTGTCGGAGAACAAGAAGGTCTTCGATCAGGTGCAGGAACTAACACAAAAGATCAAGTCCCATGCCCGGGATTAGCTTCGTCGGCCGGTAGTAGCACCCCCGGCGGCAGTGCAGGGCGCTAGTTTCCCACAGTTTTCCCCAGATTCGCCGAGTTATCCACAGCGAGCCTGGGGATAACTCACGAGGCTCTGACCTTTACTAGATCAGGATTCAACTGAGTTATCCACAATTCCACAGGGTTTTCCACAGATGTAATTTCAAAGTTGTAATTCAAGGGGTAGCGGTTTCGGCGGGCTCCGGGTGCGCCGCAGAGGATGAAAAGTTAGCTGCGTCACAAAACAGCGCCCCGCCCCCTGGGGAAAACTGCGCCTAAACTGGGTAAACAGCAGTGGAGAAGATGTGTACAACTCGCGACCCGCCGAAGTTATCCACAGTCGAGATCTGTTATTCACAGCTTGTCCACCGGATCATCAACACCCGAACCTGCGGTGCGACATGCATCGATTAGGGTTTGTGCACAGGATCCACAACACCTACTACGACTGCTATCTCTCTAAATAAAAGGGAATAAACAGAAATAGAGCTTGTGGGTTAATCTTGATCAGACGAACCTCGAGGCCCGCTAGACCCCGAGAACCTCGAAAACCACGAGAGCGACGAGAGCACGGAAGTTAGATTGAGCATGGATAGCCAAACAGTGAGTTTCATTGTTCCCAAGGATGACTTCGCATCCGCCCTCGGTTGGGTAGCCCGCTCCCTGCCTAGCAAGCCGACCCAGCCCATCCTGCGCGGCGTGATGATTGTCGCCGACGACGAAGGGTTGGAGCTTTCCGGATTCGACCGCGAGGTTTCCACTCGCGTGCGCATCAATGCCGAGGTCAACGAGCCCGGCAAGATTCTCGTAGCCGGCAAGCTGGCCTCCGACATCGTTGGCTCTTTGCCGAATAAGCCGATCAACATCGAGTTCGACGGCACTACCGTGACTCTCAAGACTGGCAAGTCCAAGTTCGAACTGCCCGCAATGACCATCGAGGATTACCCGGTTCTGCCGGAGCTGCCCGAGGTCACCGGCACTATCGACCCGAACCTCTTTGCGGAATCTATCTCGCAGGTCGCTGTGGCGGCCGGCCGCGACGACACCCTGCCGATGCTCACCGGCGTACACGTGGAAATCGACGGTGAGAATGTCATTATGGTCGCCACTGACCGCTTCCGCCTGGCCGTCCGCAGCTTCCAGTGGAATCCGGCGCAGGCCGACGCTCAGGCGAAGTTGCTGATCCCGGCCCGTACTCTGGCGGATACCGCGCGTTCCATGGATCCGAATAACACCGACCCCATCGAGATCGCAGTGGGCACCGGTGAGGACATCGGCGCCGATGGTCTGCTGGGTATCTCCACCGAATCGCGGCATACCACCACGCGCCTGCTCGACGCGGAGTTCCCGAAGTTCCGCCCGCTGCTGCCGAAGACGCACACCGCCCTCGCAAGCGTGGAGATCGCCCCGCTGCAGGAGGCCATCAAGCGCGTCTCCATCGTCGCTGAGCGGAACTCCCAGATCCGGATGGACTTCAAGGACAACACCGTCACCCTTTCCGCAGGTGGCAGCGATGTCGGTTCCGCTACGGAAACCCTGGACTGCGCTTTCGCCGGCGAGCCGCTGGTCATCGCGTTTAACCCCAGTTACCTGAAGGAAGGCCTGGCCGCCATCCACACCCCGCGCGTGGTCTTCGGCTTCACCATGGCCTCCCGCCCCGCGATCCTGCTGCCGGATCCGGGCGAGCTGCCCGAGGCCGATGCAGAGGGCAACTTCGCAACCCCGGAAACGGACTTCACTTACCTGCTGATGCCAGTACGCCTGCCGGGTTAAGCCAGGCTAGGCCGAGGTTGATTCTCGAGGTTGTTTTTCTAGGTTGATTTCTGGCTAACCGTGTACGTCTCCAATCTTCGTCTGAGTAATTACAGGTCGTGGGAGGAACTCGACCTGCAGCTCAGCCCTGGCATCACGATCTTTTCCGGCCCTAATGGCCACGGGAAAACCAACATCGTCGAGGCACTCGGTTACCTAGCCCACCTAAGCTCGCACCGCGTCAACACCGACGCCGCCCTGGTGCGGCGTGGGGAAGACATCGCCAACATCTCCGCTACCGCCGTGAATAATGGCCGCGAGCTCACCGCTCACCTGGCCATCCGCGCTCGCGGCTCGAATCGCGCGCACATAAACCGCGCTGCCATGAATTCCCAGCGGGATCTGCTGGGGGTTGTGCGAACCACGCTGTTTTCCCCGGAGGATCTGGCGCTGATCCGCGGCGAACCCGAGCAGCGGCGTCATTTCCTAGACACAATCATGATTTCCAGATATCCGCGCCTAGCTGCCGTGAAGGCGGACTACGACAAGGCCCTGCGCCAGCGGAACGCGCTGCTGCGGCAGTCGGCCTTCGCCCTGCGGCTTGTCGTCGGCGCCCCGAAGGGGGCCAGCCACAACCTCTCGGAGGACATCAAGGCCGATGCGGAATCCGCCCTGGCCACTCTCGATGTTTGGGATAGCCAGTTGGCCGCGCTGGGTGGGCAGATCATGTCGGCGCGGGTGCAGATCGTCCACGACCTTGCCCCGCACCTGCAGCAGACCTACCAATCATTGGCTCCACAGTCGCGCCCCGCGCACATGTCTTACACGTCCACCATCGATGCGGAGCTCGCTGACCTGGGCATTCGCCTGGGCGTCAGCGAGCCAGACCAGCCCACGGCACTTCTCAGCCCCGAGATCGCCGAGGCCACGCTGCTGCAGGCCTTCGCCACCAAGCGCCCCCAGGAGGTCGAGCGCGGCACCACGCTGCTTGGTCCCCACCGCGACGACGTGAACTTGATCCTCGGCCACCAGCCAGCCAAGGGTTACGCCTCGCACGGCGAATCTTGGTCATTTGCCCTCTCGCTGCGGCTCGCCGCGTTTTTTATGCAGCGCGGGGACGGGGTTGAGCCCGTCGTGATCCTCGACGATGTTTTTGCGGAGCTCGATTCTTCTCGACGCCACCACCTCGTCGACCTCATTTCCAGCGCAGAGCAGGTCCTCATCACGGCCGCGGTGGATGAGGACATTCCAGAAGCCCTGCGGGATGTAGCAAAGATCTACACTATTGATGAACTCAAGACTGCCGCGACGGAACGCATTGTGAAGGATGGCGAGGCCAATGGCGACTGACCCAGTAGCCCAAGCCCTCGCCGCCATGAAGAAGGCCGGTGGTTCCCCACAGGCCGAGTTGCCGCTGGTGGCGTCACCAAAAAAGAACAAGAAGACAACGTTCCGCAAGGCGACCAGGTACAAGACCCGCATGGATGGGCGGCTCGATCGTAGTTACCGCGACCCGAAGCGTTTCGGTGCGCTGATTGGGCGCGAGATCAAGCGGCAGGGCTGGCAGCAGCGGGTGAGCGTTGCACGGATCATGAACGCCTGGCCGGAGCTGGTGGGTGACAAGATCGCCGAACACACCCGCCCGGTGCGGTATGAGGAGGAAGCGCAGATTCTGGTGATCGAGTGCGATTCCACCCCGTGGACCACTCAGCTGCGCTACATGCAGACCGTAATTCTGCAGGCCATTGCCAAGCGTGCGGGCGAGGACGTGGTGGCGCAGCTGCGGATCGAGGGACCCAACATCCGCCGGCCGAAATACGGCAAGTTGCGCGTGCAAGGGCGCGGGCCGCGAGACGACTTCGGATGATCTAAACACGGTTCAAATAGCTCAAACGGCCTGTCCAATGGCACCTTTAGGCCCGCGACGCGCTAGAATGGGGTGGTTATTTACGCGCGAGAAAAGGAGTTTGACCCACCGTGGCTGAACCACAGAAGCAGAGCGACTACGGCGCGAGTTCAATTACGATCCTCGAGGGCTTGGAGGCCGTTCGCAAGCGCCCCGGTATGTACATCGGTTCCACCGGCGAGCGCGGCCTGCACCACCTGGTGTGGGAGGTTGTGGACAACTCGGTTGACGAGGCCATGGCGGGTTACGCCAAGGAAGTCAGCGTAACGCTGCTGGCCGACGGTGGCGTGGAGGTCATCGACGACGGCCGTGGTATTCCGGTGGAGGATCACCCGACCGGCCCGCCGACCGTGCAGGTTGTTATGACGCAGCTGCACGCGGGCGGCAAGTTCGACTCGGACTCCTATGCCGTATCCGGTGGTCTGCACGGTGTGGGTATCTCGGTGGTTAACGCCCTGTCTACCCGCATGGAGACTGAGATTAAGCGGGATGGGTACCTGTGGCGTCAGAACTTCAACGAGGCTGTGCCCGAGGAGCTGCAGCAGGTGAAGAAGGCCCGCGGTAGCGGAACGAAACAGCGCTTCTGGCCGGACCCGGAGATCTTCGAGACCGTCGAGTTCAACTTCGACACCGTGGCGAAGCGCCTGCAGGAGATGGCCTTCCTGAACAAGGGCCTGACCATCAAGCTCGTCGACGAGCGCGAGAACCTCGAGGACGACGAAGAGCTGGAGACCGCAGCCGAGGATGCGGCGGCACCGAAGTCCGCCGAGGAAAAGGCGGCAGAGGCAGAGAAGAAAAAGGGTCCGCGCACCCGCGTCTTCCACTACCCGGAGGGCCTGAAGGACTACGTCGCCTACATCAACCGCAAGCGCACCGCGATCCACCCGACCATCATCTCCTTCGACGTGGCCGAGGAGGACCACGAGGTAGAGGTTGCGCTGCAGTGGAACAGCGGCTTTAGCCAGTCCGTTCACACCTTCGCCAACACCATCAACACCTTCGAGGGTGGTACGCACGAGGAAGGCTTCCGCGCGGCGCTGACCTCCCTGATGAACCGCTATGCCCGCGAGCACAAGCTGCTGAAGGCCAAGGATCCGAAGCTTAGCGGTGACGACGTGCGCGAAGGCCTCGCGGCGGTTATCTCCGTGCGCGTCGGCGACCCGCAGTTCGAGGGTCAGACTAAGACCAAGCTCGGCAACACCGAGATCAAGGGCTTCGTGCAAAGGGCCGTAAACGAGCACCTGGCGGATTGGCTGGATGCCAACCCGGCGGAGGCGAAGGCCATCGTGGACAAGGCGGTGGCCTCCGCCCACGCTCGCGATGCCGCCCGCAAAGCCCGCGACATGGTGCGCCGCAAGTCCGCCTCCGACATCGGCGGCCTGCCGGGCAAGCTGGCCGATTGCCGTTCCCGCGATCCGAAGCTCAGCGAGCTGTACATCGTGGAGGGCGATTCCGCAGGTGGTTCCGCGAAGTCCGGCCGCGATTCCATGTACCAGGCCATCCTGCCGCTGCGCGGCAAGATCCTGAACGTGGAGAAGGCCCGCATGGATAAGGTTCTGAAGAACAACGAGGTCCAGGCCATTATTACGGCCCTGGGCACCGGCATCCACGACGAGTTCGACATCAAGAAGCTGCGTTACCACAAGATTGTGCTGATGGCCGACGCCGATGTGGATGGCCAGCACATCGCCACGCTGCTGCTTACCCTGCTGTTCCGCTTCATGCGTCCACTGGTGGAGGAGGGCTACGTGTACCTGGCCCAGCCACCGCTGTACAAGCTGAAGTGGGCGAAGGGCGAGCCGGGCTTTGCCTTCAGCGACCGCGAGCGCGACGAGCAGCTCGAGGAGGGCCTGGCGCAGGGCCGGAAGATCAACAAGGACGATGGCATCCAGCGCTACAAGGGTCTGGGTGAGATGAACGCCAAGGAGCTGTGGGAAACCACCATGGATCCGACGGTGCGCACCCTGCGTCGCGTGGATCTGGAGGATGCCGCGGCCGCCGACGAGATCTTCAGTGTGCTGATGGGCGACGACGTTGTGGCTCGCCGCAGCTTCATTACCAAGAACGCGCGCGACGTGCGCTTCCTTGATGTTTAATCGAGTGTTGTGAGCGATTCGAAACACCAAGGGAAAACCACTCGTACGCAGCCGCGCCGCGAGCCGACCCTGCTGCCGGTTGAGATGGCCGACGGCACCACGTCGCAGGTTCGCCTGTTCCTGCCCGGCACGGCGAAGGTGGGGGAGGAAGGTACGGACGCCACCGCCTCCAGCAGCGCTGCGAACTCAGCGAACAGCCCAGCGGATGCCGCGTGGGATCGTGCCCGCCCGCTGATCGTGGTCTGGCCGGGCTTTGGAATGGGTGCCCGCTATTACGACCCAATCGCCTGGGAGTTGGCGGACCGGGGATACCCGGTGGTTACCGGCGAGCTGCGTGGGCAGGGTAGTTCCACGGCCGTGGCCACCCGCAAGCACCAGTGGGGTTACCACCACCTGGCCTCTGAGGATTATCCGCGAACGATTCGGGCTGCGAAGGAAGCGTTGGGCGTCAATAAGGATCACCCCACGTTAATGCTTTGCCATTCGATGGGCGGACAGATCGGTGCGCTGTTTCTTGCGCGCCCCGAGGCTGCAGAGCTGGGCATTCGCGGGATGATGGGCGTGGGTTCCGGCACTCCGTATTACAAGGGGTTTGAGGGTAAGCAGCGTACGCGCCTGCGCTTCGGTACCTACCAGATCATGCTGAATATCCTGCTGTTTGGGTACCAGCCGGCGGGCGTGTTGGATTTGGCGGGCTATGGGCGCCAATCGGGTACCCAACTGCGCGAGTGGTTCCGTTATGGACAAACGAACCGCCTGCACAAGCTGGCGGACCAGGACATGGACTACGAAGAGGCGAAGAAGTCCGTGCGCACACCGGTGCTGCTAACGCGCTGCGCGAACGACGAGGATTGTCCGACTGCTTCCGCGGAGAACCTGGGGTCGGAGTTGCCCGCCGATGTGGTGCAGGTCGAAGAGCTCGATTCGCAGCTGGGGCATAACCGCTGGGCGCGGGAGCCGGAGCTGGTTTCCGATCGGCTGGAGGAGTTCTGGAGGGGGATGGCCGACTAGCGGTGCGCCCGGAGCGTGCCTAAAGCATTCGAACGCATGGGAAAACCCGCGGTCCCTTCCAGAGTGAGAAGGAGCCGCGGGTTCGTGGGTTAAACGGAAGGCGTGATCCGCCTTTCCGTGATTACGCAGTGGAAGCGTGAGTTATGCCTGGCGGCGAGCGAACATCATCCAAGCGCCTGCGACCATGGAGATCAGAGCCAGGCCAGCCAGGATGGAGATCTCCGGCTTAACGCCGGTGTTAGCCAGCTGAACGTTGCGCTCTGCCGGTGCCTCAGCGTCTGCAGCCGGAGCCTCTGCGACCGGTGCCTCAGCCTCGCCCTCGGCCGGTGCTTCAGCTGCCGGAGCCTCGATGTCCTCCTTGGCTGGAGCCTCTTCAGCCGGTGCCTCGGGCTTGCCCTCGCCCTCAGCCGGAGCTTCTTCCTTCTCGCCGTCCTTCGGAGCCTCAGCCTCGTCGTCGGCCTTGTCCTCGCCCTTGTCGCCGGCGTTGCCCAGGATTGCACCCAGAACGCCCAGGCCAACGATGGTGCCGCCGATGCCGGCAGCGATCTTATCTTCCTTGCTCATGTTGGAGGAGCCGGCCGGGTTCTCGTCCTCGTTGCCGGTCTCGTCGCCGGTCTGGTCGCCCTCGCCCTCGGCGCCGTTGTCCTCCGGCTGGGTGTTCTCGTTCTCTGCAGCCGGAGCGTTGCCAGCGCTTCCTTCCTGAGCGTTAGCAACCGGGGTCAGCAGGGCTGCGGAAGCCAGAGCGGTAGCAGCGGCGGTAGCGGTGATCTTCTTGGACAGCTTCATGTCTTTCTCCTATGTTTTCGTGTGCAGCCAAACCGTTTGGCTTCTGGGTGAAACGTCGGACATTTTTAAAGTAGCTTTCGCCCTGGGATTTTTCAGTGCTAGAAATTACAAAAATCCCTGCTCAGGTGGGTTAACAAGGCTTTCTCTTTAAAGAGACTGGTCAGCGCGAGATTGCACATATACGCAACTTTTCACACCAGCCACTTTAGTTTACCCACTTATGGGGGTAACTGACGTATTAACAATTCATTTATAAGTTCCAAATCAGTTCAAGCCGTAGAGACGATCCTGTCTCGAATTCACCTAACGGGGCGGGAAAGGTGGCGTCACAAAGCCTCCAAAGCGCAGGAAACCCACAACAAGGGGGTAGAATGGATAGGTCTGAAGGCTAAACAGAAAGGCTTCTCAAAACAGTGAGCGACGACAACAACGGTAGCGACAACCTCTTTGATCGAGTCACACCGATCGATCTGCAGGAGGAAATGAAGTCCAGCTACATCGATTACGCCATGAGCGTGATCGTCGGACGCGCCCTGCCCGAAGTCCGTGACGGTCTGAAGCCCGTGCACCGACGCATCCTCTACGCGATGTTCGACAACGGCTACCGCCCCGAGCGCAGCTACGTGAAGTCCGCGAAGCCCGTCGCCGACACGATGGGTAACTACCACCCGCACGGCGATATCGCGATCTACGCCACCCTCGTGCGCCTGGCCCAGCCGTGGTCCATGCGCTATCCGCTGGTCGACGGCCAGGGCAACTTCGGTTCCCGCGGTAACGACGGCGCGGCCGCCATGCGTTACACCGAGTGCCGCATGACGCCCCTGGCGATGGAGATGGTGCGCGACATCCGCGAGAACACCGTCGAGTTCCAGCCCAACTACGACGGCAAGACCACCGAGCCGACAGTGCTGCCGTCCCGCGTGCCGAACCTGCTGATGAACGGCTCCGGCGGCATCGCCGTGGGCATGGCTACGAACATCCCGCCGCACAACCTGAACGAGCTGGCGGAAGCCATCTACTGGCTGCTCGACAACCCGGATGCAGAGGAAGCCGACGCGCTGGAAGCCTGCATGGAGCGGGTGAAGGGACCGGACTTCCCGACTGCTGGCCTGATCGTCGGCGACAAGGGCATCCAGGACACCTACCGCACCGGCCGTGGCTCCATCCGCATGCGTGGCGTGACCAGCATTGAGGAAGAGGGCAACCGCCAGGTCATCATCATCACCGAGCTGCCCTACCAGGTGAACCCGGATAACCTGGTGGCCTCGATCGCGGAGCAGATTCGCGACGGCAAGATCGCCGGCATCTCCAAGATCGACGATGAGTCCTCCGACCGCGTGGGAATGCGCATCGTCATCACTCTGAAGCGCGACGCTGTGCCGCGCGTGGTGCTGAACAACCTGTACAAGCACTCCCAGCTGCAAACCAGCTTCGGATCCAACATGCTGTCCATCGTGGACGGCGTGCCGCGCACCCTGCGCCTGGACCAGATGCTGCGCCACTACGTGGACCACCAGATCGACGTGATTGTGCGCCGCACCCAGTTCCGCCTGGACGAGGCTGAGAAGCGTGCCCACATCCTGCGCGGCCTGGTGAAGGCGCTGGACATGCTGGACGAGGTCATCGCCCTGATCCGTCGCTCCCCGACGGTGGACGAGGCCCGCACCGGTCTGATCGACCTGCTGGACGTCGACGAGGTGCAGGCAGACCACATCCTGGCTATGCAGCTGCGCCGCCTGGCCGCGATGGAGCGCCAGAAGATCATTGACGAGTTGGCGGAGCTGGAGGAGACGATCGCCGACCTGAAGGCGATCCTGGAATCCCCGCAGCGCCAGCGCGACATCGTCCGCACCGAGCTGGCTGAGATCGTGGATAAGTACGGCGATGAGCGCCGCACGCAGATCATCGCCGCTTCCGGCGACGTGTCCGAGGAAGACCTAATTGCCCGCGAGAACGTGGTTGTGACCATCACCTCCACCGGCTATGCGAAGCGCACGAAGGTGGATAGCTACCGCAGCCAGCGCCGCGGCGGCAAGGGCGTGCGCGGTGCCGAGTTGAAGCAGGATGACGTGGTGCGCCACTTCTTCGTCTGCTCGACGCACGACACGATCCTGTTCTTCACCAACTTCGGCCGCGTGTATCGCCTGCGCGCCTTCGAGCTGCCGGAGGCCACCCGCACGGCCCGTGGCCAGCACGTGGCTAACCTGCTGGAGTTCCAGCCGGGCGAGCAGATCGCCCAGGTTATCCAGATCCAGTCCTACGAGGATGCCCCGTACCTGGTGCTGGCTACCGCACATGGCCGGGTGAAGAAGTCCCGCCTGACGGATTATGACACTGCCCGTTCCGGCGGCCTGATCGCCATCAACCTCAACGAGGGTGACCGCCTGGTCGGTGCGCAGCTGTGCACCGCCGAGGACGACCTGCTGCTGGTTTCCGAAGAGGGCCAGGCTATGCGCTTCACCGCCGACGATGAGACGCTGCGCCCGATGGGTCGCGCTACCGCCGGTGTGAAGGGCATGCGCTTCCGCGAGGAGGACCAGCTGCTGGCGCTGACGGTCGTGGCAGAGGATTCTTCCCTGTTCGTGGCTACCTCCGGTGGTTACGGCAAGCGCACTCCGATGGAGGAGTACCCGACGAAGGGCCGTGGCGGCCTGGGCGTGGTTGCGTTCAAGTACGACAAGAAGCGCGGCAAGCTGATCGGCGCGCTGACAGTCAATGACGACGACGAGATCCTGGCCATGACCTCCAACGGCGGCGTGATCCGCACCGAGGTCAGCCAGATCCGCCACAGCGGCCGCGCGACGATGGGCGTGCGCCTGGTGGACCTGGCCAAGGGCAACGAGCTGGTTGCCGTGGACCGCAACGTGGAGGAAGAAGCAGAGGAGTCTGCCGAGGCCACCGCGAAGGCGGAAACGGAATCCGAGTAGGCCGAGTACCCCGGGCAGTCCGGGTAGGCCTGCAGGGTAAGCCTTGAACCAAAGTAGCCTGGCGGTCGATACCGCTAGGCTACTGTCGTAAAGGCACAAAAGAGCACAACCGAGCACGAACGAGTACTGAAGAGTACGAACAAGTACGGAGATGCGATGACGCACAAAACGCCCCCGCCGAACGCGAAGAACGCGAAGAATGCCAAGAACGCGCAGGCCAAGAGCGCCAAGAACGCAGCGAACGCGCAGAATGCGAAGGCAAAGAACGCAAAGAACGCGAAGGCAACGGCGGATAAGGCTAAAAACGCTCCGGCGGAGCAGGCCAAGGCGCCGGTGCAGGATCAGGCTGCGACGAAGAACCAGACCACCGCGAAAACTGGTGACAAGGCCGCCGCGGAGACCGGGCAGAAGGCTACCGCGAATGCCGATCAGAAGGCGCCGGAGACCAACGCGGCTACCCAGCCCGCTCAGCCCGACAATAAGCCCAGCAAGCCCAACAAACCCGGCAACCCGGCCAAGCGGGGCGTGCAGCGCACAATCACGTACATCGAGCCGATCAGTGCCCTGAAGATGGCCCTTATCTTCAACTTGGCGCTGTTTGCGGTGTGGTTTGTGGCTATGGCGCTGATCTACATCGTTCTTGGCGCTGCGGGCACGTGGGACCGTCTGGATTCGTTGATTGGTGACCTGACGGATTCCTCCGGCATGTCCGCCGGAATGTACTTCGGTGGTGTTGTGGCCATTGGTCTTTTCGAGGTCGTGCTCTTCACCCTTCTGGCGCCCGTTGCCGCGCTGATCTACAACGCCTCGTCGAGCATTCTGGGCGGTCTGCGCATCCAGCTGGATCGCTAACTCTTTTGTTCTTTTTGACGCCCACTTTCCAGCCATAAAAACCGCTACTGAACAGGCGATTTGGTGATTGGCCGGGTTGGTGGGTAATGTTTCTACTCGTTCGAGGGCCTATAGCTCAGGCGGTTAGAGCGCTTCGCTGATAACGAAGAGGTCGGAGGTTCAAGTCCTCCTAGGCCCACCATCGAACACTCTTCGCTAGAGATAAAAGCGTCTGATATAGTTTCGGAAGCTTGGTTCGATAGTCAAGGGGCATTAGCTCAATTGGTAGAGCATCTGCTTTGCAAGCAGAAGGTCAGGAGTTCGATTCTCCTATGCTCCACAACTAAAAACGCAGGTCAGGGCTTTGCCGGGAACACTCCTAGCAAGGCCCTGACTGTTTTGTTTCACACTGGTTTCACACGAGGATTCTTCTGCGCCGCGTTCTTGCGTATGAGGGAGTCGATTTCAGTCCCCACTCGGTCTAGATCTGAGTCAAGGAGATCCGCGTAGGTGTCCAGCGTCATCTCGGCCCATCGAATGCCCGTATAAGCCAATACTCTAATGACGGTGGGTTACCGTCGGGCATGGTACGTGGCTTGCGGGACTGGGCCAAGTGAGCATGAGGCGCTCATGGCTTTTGTCTCGCCAGGTCAACCATGGCGTAACGGGTTTGTCGAGTCATTGCATAACCGGATGCGCGACGAGCTACGTGAGGATAATCTTTTTGAGGATCTCACCCACGCCAGGGTCATGGTTGACTGGTGATCGCGCCGGTACAAATCTGAACATCCGCACTCGGTGTTGGGCTATCTCAAACCGGGCAGGTATGCGGAGAATTGGAAGAAAAAGCAGCAGGCAGTCGCTTAAGCCTACTGAACCTAATTCTCAGACCACCCCAGCATGGGTATTAAACCTCGGGTGATAGCGATCAAGAATTTGGTGCATAGCCGGTGTCGAGGTGTTCAAGCTGAATATATGCAGGCAGGAAACCAGTAACGGGATGGTACCCAGCCGCCGTGACCCATGTTGAAACGTCAGTCATTTGGTTAGCATCGATAGCCTCGCACGTGACATGTGGACCGATAGAGTTTTCGGCAAAAACCGCATTCACTGCGAGGGTCAATTCCTGATTGACGGCTACTTTGTCTGCGTATTCAGACTCGAACGCGACCGCCACCCTAATCAGATGCCTCCCACTGGCAGAGGTTTTTCTAGCATGAGCTACCCCGATCCATGACAGGCCTTTGGTGCAACAGTGGCGTAGAGCACGGCGAACGACGGCGAGCGCGAGTGCCTGATTTGTGACAGCTATTGATCGTGCCCCTAACGCACGGGGCCATAAGATGGGGAGTTCCAGCGACGTGGCCTGTGGCGGTGCAGCGTTGGGAGAGGAGGTGCTGACGCCGGTCTCTTTCGGTGGATCGAACCACAGTAACTCAATCGGGAAGTCCGTAAAGGGATCGATGCCCAGGTCATCGAGAACATCACACACGTCATGTGCCACAGTGCCGAGTGGCGCCTGCTCATCGACCTCAACTGTTAACAGTGGTTGATGAATGGAACCTTCCACAGCGGAGGTGCTATTGGCACGCACGCTAAGCACGGAGCACACTGAACTTGCGGTGCTGCCGGATGCGAGACCCCAAGTGCTGAGAGATTCCCAGATCAGCGTCGGTGTTACAGCTGCGGCGAGACAATCAGGATCAGCCATCGCCTTTTCCTGTTGTAATTTAGAAACAAGTTCCGAGGATGCGAGATAGCCGCCGCGGTGAATTGCACGATCGACGATGCTTGTTCCTGGGATGAAGCTGCGTACCCGTATGATGCCGCTATCTGGGAGTCGACGAATACTTAACAAACTCCGTTGGGGAGGCTCCCTCAGGGCGTTATCGGCTGTGCGGGCGGCGCTGTCACCCAACACCTGCGTTAAGGATTGGACAGGGAGAAGCTCAGCGCTGAGCGGGATTCGGTACAGGATGATTGGTGTTTCTTCAGCATCCGGTTCATGGACGGTGCTAGGGAACGTCTGGTGGAAAATGATGTTCTGGAATACCGACTCGCAATGAACGCTACTTCCACATGCGCTAGCGAAGGCCTGTGCCCGGTCAACGATGTGCCTCAACACAGATTCTGTGAAAAGAGGATCATCTTCCTGAACGTGCAGGGTGATCACCGGAGCGGTGGTTGCAGAGTCATCATTAACTTTAAACGCCACACTATAGGCGAGGCGGCCATAACCGAGAACTTCCTGGGTGTTTAGAGAATCCGAACGAAGATCCTCTACATATTTCCGAGTAAGTTTCCGTACTACCGCGCCCGTGAAGTATTCACGAACAGCAAGAGCTAGCAGCCCTAATGACTCGGCCATATTCCAGGCAGGAATATGTTCTGAAAGAGCCGATCCTATCGCGGAGTTGCTGAGGCGCTGAGCTGCAGCTAATGCTTCCTTGGGACTGTAGTCGGGGCGGCGATCAGCTGCAGACGACTGCCTGAAGGAGTAGTTTTTGCTCCCGCACGCGCTATCGCTGACATCCAGGATGGCGAAGTCATGGTCGATGAGGTCATAATGCGTTAAACAGAGCTGCTGGTGGTTCACATAATCCAGCACAGATTCATCACTAGGAGCTCCAGCTAGCAACCACTGGATATGTGTGTACTCACGCTCAATGTCCTCGAATGTTGTGGCGCGTCCCCCGGCGCTCTGGATTAAGATTCTTCTGGGAGAATCCCCCGGAAGAACAGCCAACGCCTGGCAGTTTCGTGGGATGGCTAAACCACTGGTCCACGCTGCAATTCCAATCCAGCGCACATAGTCAAGTGACATGGTCATTTCGCCAGTTTAACCTTTTGGTTTGCAGTGGAGTGTTTTAATATTCTCTTGCTTTCCAGGCCAGTCTCGTTCGTCAATAGCATCTACATCGACTAGATTCCGCCGGCTCACGGGATGAGCAGATTTATGGCAATATGCACGTGCTGTAACCCTCTGTCCGCATCCCCTTTTGTCTATTAACCCTTCTTGTATCTGTGGTGTCCAGAGCGCTTTCGGGTTAAGGGTTAAAGTCCAAACTCATAAATCAAAGTGTGAAACTGCTAATTGTTTGACACTTTGATTCGCACTTTGAGGTTCAAACTGTGAATGAGCAGGTAGTGAAAGTGTGAAAAGTGATCTAGACTGATCATCATGAGCTGGAATGCCGAACGTCTTGCGGAAATGATCAGGGAGCTCCGTGCCTTCGGGGACGACACGACTCTTGTTGAATGTAAAACCGCGGCAGGAGGTGTTCCGGAGAACATCGGTGAGACGCTATGCGCATTCGCCAATATGCCGCAAGCTGGCGCGATCATTCTTGGCGTTAGCGAGCGAAAAGGTTTTGAAGTCACCGGTATTGAAAACCCAGCGGAAATGCAGAAGGCGATCGCATCGGTCAGCCGGTCTTCAGTAAAGCCGGCCCCGCAGCTTGAGTTCTTTCACCACATTGTTGACGGAAAACACGTTTTAGTGGTGGAAGTCACACCGTTGACACCGACAGAGAAACCGGCAAGGTTCAAGAACAAGGCATACCTGCGTCAAGCTGATGGCGATTATCAGATGAACTCTAACGATCTAAAGATGCTAGAGCTCTCTGCGCTAACGGCTAGCCAACAAACGAACTTCGATTTTCAGATTGTTCATGGAACCGATACTGGTGTGCTCGATGGCGAGGCGCTAAGGAGCTTTATCGAATCGGTGCGTCAGTCTAGAACTCGCCTATCCAGGATTGACGATGACTCACAGTTGCTCCAAATTTCTAACGTAACCGATAACCAGGGCAATCTTCGTTTGGGAGGTTTGTATGCGCTCGGTTATCTGCCTCAGTCAGTTGAACCTGCTCTTGGCGCAACTGTTGCGGTGAGGTTAGCTCGAGGTGATGGAATGGGGCGCCATAGAAATCTTAAGGAGATCGAAGGTCCACTGCCGGAGATGCTTGTGGAGATTATGAACTGGATCAGGCAAAACTCGGACACGGTGAGCAGGTATACGGAAATTGGCCATCTTGTCGATGAACCGGAGTTTCCGCCTTCGGCTATCCGAGAGGTGCTGGCGAATGCCCTGGTTCACCGGGATCTGGGGCCATCCGTGGAGGTGGGCAAAAAAGTAGAGGTTCGAATTACGGAGAAGATGCTTGTAGTGGTCAGCCCGGGTGGTTTGCGTGGATTATCCGCATCCCAGCTGGAAAGCCCGGAGCTGACCAAAGCCCCTGTAAACAAGCGGCTTTATGAGATTGCACGCTATCTAAGGACGCCGGATGGCGAGCGCGTCATCGAGGGTGAAGGTGGTGGAATTCAAGAGATTCTCACTGCTACGAGGGAGGCTCGTTTGCCAAAGCCGCAGTTCATCGATACCGGTGTCACGTTTAAAGTGTTATTTCCCCGCGGTTCACGTTTCAGTGAGATCGAGGATAAATGGCTCGAGGATCTGCAACGACAAGGAAAGCGGCGTCTCGTTCCGATTGAGGAAGATCTACTGGTGAATCTACGTAGTCAGGGCGGGGCGACGCGGCAGCGCATCGTGCAGATGTACGCCCCGTTGGGCGAGAGAGCATGTCGACGGATGCTTGATCAGCTCTCGGATAATGGGTTCCTTGATTACGAAGACGGCGTCTATTACGCCGTCGGAGAGGAGACCGGTTCTGGCGATAAGGCGCGTCGTAAGAGCACGGACGAGCAGATTCTACGATCCTTGGGAAAGAACGTTCCTAAAGTTTATGAAGCCATTGGCTTGAACGGGTCGGCGACAATGAAGGAGTTGCAGGATAGGACGAGTTTGTCTCCTGCGCAGGTCCGCTACGCACTTGATCCACTCCTCGCACAGGGATACGTGTCCATGGTCGGGGGTCAGGGACGAAAAGCGACGGTTTACAGCCGCGAGTAGCGGTTGAAGTCTAAGTGTGAATGAAACTATGAAACGATTCGTTGAAAGTCGCACTTTCATTCAAAGTTTGACACTTTGATTCTCAGTTTGATGCAAAGTGGGAATCCTTGAGGAGACGGCTAGGCAGGGAAGTTCTACGCATTGTCCGTTAGGTCATCACTCTTGCCTGTTTGACTTTCCTTCTTACTCTCAGCGATGCGTGTGCGGAGGACTTCGGCGCGTTCGCTGTCGCCCAAACCGTGTCGTTCCAGTACTTCCAGTACAGCTTCGTCGCCGGTGATTTCTCCTCGGAGGATGCGTCGGACATCCTCTTCGTCTCGGGTTGTCATGGTGTATCCGGCCATCGTCATGGAGGCGCGGACGGCAGCAGCCTTCTGATCTTCGGTGCGATTGTCGGGGTCATGGTCTGTGTCCCTTCCGATATGTTGTTGAGTTGTTTACGGTGGGCAAATGCCTTGGCATCTTCGGTGGATGTAGTACTTACTGTAGCGACGGGGTAAGACATCTAAAGTGGTTCATCTGCTCGGTAATCAAACGTTTGTTTGCCTTACTGCACTTCTGCGAACTGGTGGGGCATCTCGTGGCAAGTGTTCGGGAATTTAAGAATTCTCGAAAACTTCCAATCCGGTGTGGGGGAGGGCGCCGTATGTACCAATGAAGCGGCCCTGCGATGGGGTCGTGTGGAAAACGATCGCTAACCCGAAGGAGCAGTACAAATGATGATTCGCAAGACCAACTCTGCAGCTAACCGTGCAGCCGGATTCTCTGTGGGCCGTGCCGCCGTTGCTGTGGCCCTGACCGGCGTGATGGGCTTGGGCCTGGTCGCGTGCAACGAGGACGATGACGCCGGAGATTCCAAGATGAGCGAAACCTCTTCCTCTGAAATGACCAGCGAGAGCAAAATGACTGAAGAAGAGATGACCGAAGACATGAAGGGCGGTGACCAAATGTCCGGCAAGACGGAGAACATGATGGAGACCGACGAGAGCATGATGCCGGACAAGCCCGCCATGTCCGAGAAGATGGACAACAAGATGGACGGCAAAATGGAAGACAAGGTCGAGAACATGATGGAGACCGACGAAAGCATGATGCCGGATCTGCAGGGAAAGCAGAACCAGTAGATGACGAGCAGGTCGTAGGCCCCGGGGCGCTACGATGAAAACGGTGGCCATCGTCGATAGAGAAACCCTCGAGAGCTTGATGCTGCTCACCCAACAGGGTGATGCGGCGGCTTTCGCACGCCTCTACGACCACATCGCCCCGAATGTCCTGGGCCTCAGCCTGCAGATACTCCACGATCAGGCGCAGGCAGAGGAAGTCACCCAGGAAGTTTTCATCGAAGTGTGGCAGCACGCTGCAGACTTCGACCCAGCCAAAGGTTCGGCCAAAGCTTGGATTCTTCGCCGGGCGAGACTCCGCGCCATTGATCGCGTCCGAAGCGCCATCGCCACTATGAAACGGGATGACCGGGAGGCCTTCCTGGTGGCGTCAATAAACAAAGAAAGCGTGGAAGACGAGGCGCTAAGGAACGTGCAACGCCACGCCGTGCGGACCGCGCTGGAGATCATGGGCGAGCCGCACAAGACCGCGATTCTGCTGGCCTACTTCGGCGACATGACTCACGCGGAACTGGCGGAAGCCACCGGCGTACCGCTGGGAACTGCGAAGACGCGCGTGCGTGATGGGCTTCGTAAGCTAGAGAAGATCCTCAAGGAACAACGTGACGCACTGGCGGAAGGGGGTGCCCGATGAAAGACGAGAAGCCGGACTTCGGCGAGCTAGAAGCCGACCTGGCGGAGTTGGCCGGACCGGTGGCACCTCCGCCGCAGTTGAAGTCGAACATTATGGATGCGATCGCTTCGGGCGAGTATCCGCAGGTCGCGCCGGGTGCAGAGGCCGGTGAGGATAACGTAGTGCCTATGTCGAAGGCGCGCGGAGCTCGTCGTGGATTCGCGCGCACTGCCTTTGCCGCGGCTGCCGCAGTTGTACTGCTGGCCGGCGTGGGGATTGTGGGCACCACCAGCGGGCTATGGGGCAGTGGCGAGAACGCCGACCTTGCGGAGAACAACACCAGCGAGTCCGGCGAAGACGGTGGGGGAGACGCCCCGGAGGTGTTCTCAGACTCCGAAGGAGCTGGTCAGGGCACGAATGACGAGGAGCCCATGCAGGGTGCCGAGGCGGAAGACCACATGCACTCCATCATGGCGATGGGGGATGTGCGCAGCGTGTCGCTGAAGGCCGAAGGGTCGACGCTGGACGTGGTGGTCTCGACGGAGATGGATTCCGGTGGGGCGATGGTCAACGGCGCGCCCGTACTGAAGGACGGAATGGGCGCGCAGGTGTGGTCTATCAACAAAAGCGGCGCCGCCCGATCAGCCGGCGTGATTGGCCAGGACCCGCACGACAACGTGTGGATGCCGCTGCCCGCGGACACGATGATGGTGCGCGTCACCGAGGAGCCGATGGACGGCAGCGCCGCGCCGGGCGGGACCGTGCTGGCCGAGGGGAAGCTCTAGTTCCCTTCGGGCTCCACAGCGAACTTCTTGCCCTGGATGCGGACTTCGGTCACGCCCTTCGGCACGATGAAGGCTCCGTAACGACGAGACTTGTCGCCCACTTCGGTGCCCTCTCCCCAGTCTTCGTATCCTTCGCTTTGTTCACAGTCGAACCCGAGCTCGGCTTCCTTAGCGAAGCCATCACCGTCCACTGCTTTAGGGTTGTCAAGGTAGACCGAGCCACCACTGGCGGGATTGTCCAGCTTCTGGACGTCGATCTCAGCAAGGATCTGTAGGTATTGCTGATCGTCGTTCATTTGGTCGAAAGAGTACTCCGGATTGTCTACCCCAAAGCGGCATTCCTTACCCAGGGAGATTTCCTTGATGGTCATGAACACGTCATTGTCGCTGAGAGTAGAGATCCTAAGCGGCTTGTTCAGTTCGCCAGCGGCACCTTCGTCTTCGGTCGACTCCTCATTCTCAGGCGCGGATTCAGCTGCAGTGATGGTTCCAGCAGTGGTGGATTTCGGCTCATCACTCGAGCTGCAGGCCACGAGGCCAAGAGAAGCTGCAGTGACGATCGCAAGTGCGTAGCGGCGCATTTTTACTCCTAAAAGATAATGGTCAGGGAAATCATATACTTAACGGTGAATAAGAAACATAATTGTTTGCTGAGGTATGCAAAAGGGTGCCCCCGAGAGGGTTTGCTCTGAGTTCGGCCTCTGCCGAGGTGCTAAACCCCCATTTGTGTAGATCAGCCCCCGTCGCTGCAAGTAATGTGGAATCAGCGACCCTAATCAAACCGCAAACCCAACCCAGGGAGCCCCACGACTAATGACCGGCACGACCACCACGTATCGCTACACCGACCCCTTCACCGGCACGCCGCAGACCATCGTCGGCCCGGAGGGTAAGGCGTACATGCTGGTGGAACGTGGGGAGGAAGTCCGTGTTGGTGACCCGCTGGGCTTCTACAGCGACCGCGACAGCGCCCGCGAGGCCGTGATGGCCCGCCTTAACGAGAAAGCTCGCACCCTGCGGGACTACGAAGAGTACTACGTCACGCACACCACCCTGCGTGGAGCCCAGCACTAGAACCGACCACCATCCCATGCGTAATCTGCGGCGAAGAATCCTCCCGGGCCTAAAACGCCGGGCGAAGTGGGCCTCCCTCACCACGCTGTCCTACTCCTTCCGCGCTGCCGCCGGCGCGATTGACCTCTACGCCAACCTCTTCCCAGGCGTGCGCCTGAACAGGCGCTATGCCCTGGATCCCCGCCGCGGATTCGCCATCATCGGCGCGGAAATCGGCATGTGGAATGCCCTCTCGCCCTCCCTGCTGCCGCACCCCTGGTGGGCCGTGGCCGGTAACGCCTCCACGTCCCAGACGGTCGGGCACTTCAACGGCACCATCATCGCCAGCGCAGTACTGCCCGCCTTCCGCGCCGCCGGCTTGGACCTGCGGGAACTCGTGAACAAGCCCGGCTACCGCGAGGCCTACCGCGCCATGCACGCCGCCGTCACCCTGGCCACCGCCGTCGCCGCCTACCGCTTCTACAAGCGCCAGGGCGAATCCGCCGCGCTGGTGAACAGCCAGCGCCTCGGCGCCCCCTCCGCCTTCGTTGGAGTGGCCGTCAGCACCCTCGGCTACGGCGCATTTCTCCTGCTCGGCGAGCTACTACAGTCCAGCTTCGACCTCACCCGGCATTCGCTGCGCCGGTTCGTCCCCGCCCCCGTTGCTGTGCCTGTGGCCGCTGGAGCGGTGGGCGTCATCGCCTACCTCATCTCCGACAAGATCCTGCTACGGCAGTTCCTCGAGAAGTTCAACGAGAAGGCCGAGCTCGTCAACCGCCGCGTGTACTGGGGCTATCAGCAACCCTGGGAGCCCGAGCGTTCCGGTTCGGTGTGGTCGCACGAAAGGTGGATCTCCCTGGGCGCTCAAGGCCGCGTGCTGGTCGGCGGTGGGCCTAGGGCGCGCGACATCACGGAGGTCACGGGCCTGACCGACGTGCACGAGCCGATCCGCATCTACGGCGGCCTGGCCCCCGGGCGCACGCTGGAAAGCATCGTTGAACTGGTGAAACGGGAGCTGCTGCGAACGGGCGCCCTGCACCGCTCGGCCATCGTCATCCATACCTCGACGGGCACGGGCTGGGTGCCGGATTGGCAGCTGGATACTGTCGAATTCCTTACGGGCGGCAACTGCGTGAACGTGGCGATGCAGTACTCCTACGTGCAGTCGCCCGTCGCCTATGTGCTTGACCGCGATACCCCGGTGCGTGCTGCCAAGTTACTTATTGACGCCGTGTTTGAGCTGCTAGACGGCATGCCCAATGCGCCAAAGGTGTTTGTGACCGGCGAATCCCTGGGGGCGTATGGCACGGCAGCGGCCTTCGATGGGCTGGAGGACATGCTGGCGAAGGTGGACGGGGCGGTGCTGTCCGGCGCGCCACGCTTCACCAAGATGATCCGCGACATGACCACCTACCGCAGCGAAGGCTCGCCAGAGCGCCTACCGCTGTACGACCAAGGCCGGCACGTGCGCTTCATCAGCCACGCCGACCACTTGGACCGTGACTGGCGCGGCCAAGAGTACGGCCAGCCATGGCAGCACCCGCGGATGGCCGTGGTGCAGCACGCCTCCGATGCGATCGTGTGGTGGGATACTGATCTGTTCTGGAAGGAACCAGACTGGCTGCGCGAACCCGGCGCCCGGGGCGTGCCCGCACCGGCCACCCAGCACAACGATGTAGTGCATAAACTCCGCTGGATTCCGTTTACCACCGGCTGGCAGGTGGCCATGGACATGCTGACCTCCAAGCAGACTCCCGCAGGTCACGGCCATAACTACCGCGGAATCATGGTCCCCACCTGGGAGCGGATCCTAGGCCCCGACCTGGTGCGCGCGCCCCTGAATCCGGAGCTGCAGCAGCGCATTACGGATTGGATCACGGAGCATTCGCGGGACACGCGCCGGGAGGAAGACCGCTTCCTCGACCGCTTCGGCTTCGGCGTGGCACGGGAGGACTAGCCCCGCACCCCCGTGCGTGGCACGGGAGGACTAGCTCCGCGCCTACTGCGGTGGCGTCAGGTATTCGTCGATCGGCCGTGCGATGGCCTGCAGGGCGCGCTCCTCGCTAACCCCCAGCATGCGCAGCAGATCCAGCGCCAGGTCGTCCCCGGCGGTCCTGCTGTTCAACGTCGGATCCTCGTGCAGGCGCTGCCCGAGCATCGCGTTGGCGCCGAAGATAATCGCCGCTGCCGTTTCGGTGCTGGCCACGTGGAAGGAACCGTCGTTCACACCCGCGCTGATCCGTTCGCGCAGCTTGCGCACCAGCTCGTTGGGCATGGTGTAGAAGTCTGGGGAGCGGCGCACAATCGACTTCGAGAGCGTCGGCACCAGGCGATGCGCATACGCCAGGATGCGGATGTTCGTCGCCGCCGCGTCGATCGAGTCCAGATCCTGGTCCGCCGCCAGGTCAAAGATGCTGGCCAGGTTGTTTACCGCGTACTCGGCGACCGCGTCGAAGAACTGCGTGCGGTCTTTAAAGAAGTTGTAGAAGCTGCCGTTCGAGACCCCGGCCTTCTGGGTGATCGCCAGAATGGATAGATCCGTCTGCTCCTCGGCGATCAGCTCGATGCCGGCCCGTAGCAGCGCCTGCTTGGTCCGTTCGCGGCGGGTGCCCGCCTGCTCGCTGCGGTTGAAGATGGCCTGCATCCACGCGGCGGTATCGATGTGTTGCTCGCCTGTTCGCACGCGCGGATTCACTCCTCTTTCTTCTCTTGGTGACGCCCACCGTTCCAGCCACACCCGCCCCAGCATCGCTGTTATTGCGGGTATGCATAGCTTTCTTTCAGGCTAACCTATCGGCTTCCAAGGTTGCGAAAGGAGCTACTTGAAAGCTACTCGAAACGTACTCGAAACCTACTAGAAACAAATTTCGAGCCTCTGACCTGCGATAAACAACGTACTCGAAAATGTTTCGAGTAGAATGTTAGATTGTGAGTGTGCAGCGAAATTTCCACGAGGAGCCGAACCAGCTTCTGCAGTTCCCCGAAGACCAGTGGTTCGAGCGCAAATCTTTCCGCATTAAGCCGAAGGACTTGGCTAAGACAATTGTCGGCATGGCCAATTCTGAGGGCGGCGTAATTGCGGTTGGCATTTCGGACCGGCAATTCGAAGGAAAGCCGACCGCTACCCAAGACAATGCTCTGCGGCAGACGTCGTTGGATCACACGGATCCGACGGTTCGCGTCCAGATCGAGTTGTGCGACGTGGATGATCGTACGCAGGTGTATCTTTTCCACGTCTTGCCCAGTGAGCGGGTCCATTACCTGAAGTCAGGGGACTGCTTCTTGCGAGTGGGTGATGAAACGAAGCACTTGAGGGCTGATGACATTCTGGAGCTTCGTTACACCAAGGGTGAGCAGCAATACGATGCCACGGTTCCCGCGAACGCTACCCCGAACGACCTCAACATGGATCTGGTTGAGACTTATGCCGAGACCATTGGTTCTTCGAGTGCCGAAGATGCTCTGAAGGCGCGCAACCTGATTGACCGGAAAGGCAGGCCACGTGCTGCTGCGATATTGCTTTTCGGGCACAATCCTCAAGAGTTCTTCCCGAACGCACACATCCGGGTTTTACGTTTTGGCGAGGACGAGCGATTGCCTGGCCAGATGCAGCAGTTGATGGATGACCAGCGTTTTGATGGTCCGATACCGCAACAGATTCAAGCAGCTCAGGAAGCAATTAGCGGAATGCTGCCAAATACTCGACGGCTCACCGGCGCGGGTCTTTTCGAGGATGAGAACCTTATCCCTCACGACGTTTGGCTTGAGGGGTTGGTCAACGCGGTGGTGCATCGCTCGTACAGCATGGTCGGGGATCACATTCGTTTCGAAATTTTCCCGAGCCGGATTGAGGTCTCTAGCCCGGGGCGCTTCCCCGGCCTTGTAGATCCGACTAAACCGGAGTCCATTGCCCGCTTTGCGCGCAACCCTCTGATTGCGCGAGTAACCGCTGAGCTCCGCATTGGCCAGGAACTGGGTGAGGGAATCCGACGTATGTTTGCAAGTATGCGGCGGGTTGGGTTTGCTGATCCGGTATATACGCAAACTAGTGGCAGCGTAGTTCTTACATTGAACGCAACACAGCGTTTAGACGCCCAAGTGCTGGGTGGTCTCCCTCGTCATTCCGAGGATGTGCTTGCTGCTCTAGAAATGAGTGGTCGGCCAATGTCCACGGGTGATGTTGCCGAGGCGCTGGGCTTGTCGGCCCCGCCAGTGCGCCGTGCATTGCAGGCCATGCGTGATGCTGGGCTGGTTCATTGGCGTGGAAATGGACCGCGCGATCCGCGTGCTGTGTGGTCTGTAAAGGGGCCGCTTAGGTAGCTAGGAAAGCTACTCGAAAGGTACTCGAAACCTACTAGAAACAAGTTTCGAGCCTCTGACCTGCGATAAACAACGTACTCGAAAATGTTTCGAGTAGAATGTTAGGCGATTTGGCCCCCGAGTGTATCGAGTAGCGCCGCCGCTTTTACTAGCGTTTCCTGGTACTCCGCCAGTGGATCCGAGTCCGCGACGATCGCGCCGCCGACCCCGAAAGAACACTCCGCGCCATCGTCGACGAGCGTGCGGATCGTGATGTTCAGCTCTGTGGCGGAATTGGGGGAGACCCAGCCGATCGCCCCGGAATAGAACCCGCGCGGATGCGGCTCCAGCTCCTCGATAATCTCCATCGTCCGGATTTTCGGCGCGCCTGTCATGGAGCCGCCGGGGTAGCTGGCCTCGATCGCGTCGACGGCGCCGAGCCCCGGACGAAGCTGGCCGGTAATGGTGCTGACCAGCTGATGGACGTGCGAGAAACTCTCCACCGAAAAAATTTTCGGCACCTCCACACTGCCCGGTACGCACACTCTGCCGAGGTCGTTGCGCAGCAGGTCAACGATCATCAGGTTCTCTGCCCGGTCCTTGGGGTTGCTCATTAATTCCTGACGCCCCCTCGCATCCGCCGCTCCGTCCTCCCCACGGGGGCGGGTGCCCTTGATCGGCTTGGCGGAGACCTCTCCCTCCGGCGAGACCTTGAGGAACCTCTCGGGGGAGGCGCTGAGGATGTGCAGTGGCGCCTGACCAGGGCGGTCGAAGCGCAGGAATGCGCCATAGGGAACCGGGCTGACTTCGCGGAGCCGCAGGTAGGCCAGTAATTCCGGTGACGGTGCGTAGGGCGAGTTCGCGCCGGGTTGCAGGTCGGCCAGATCTCGCAGTGCCGGCCCGCGGGCAGTATTTGTCAGGCAGACCTCGTAGCTATCGCCTGCGGCAATGTAATCCAGGCAGCGCTGGATGCTCGCCAGGTACTGCCGCTTCGGCTGGTCGAAGCGGAAGGCCGCCGCGCGCTCAATGGTCACGGACTCGGCGGGCACCGTGTCACGGGGCGGTGCACCGCCCGGAATGCTGCTCGGAAAGGTTTCCGGAATGGCTTCCAGTCCCGCACCGCTTGTCTCGGAGACCTCGCCAGCGATCCGTCGCACCTCGGCGACGGTGGTGTCCAGCCATTCCAGCTGCTCATCGTGGGTGCTCCCGGCATCCCCGGCATCTTTGGCACTCGGCAGCATTGCCATTGCATAGGCCACCGCGTGTGCGTGGTCGATCACGACCGCCCGGTCGGCGAACAGCAATGCCGCATCCGGATGGTCTTCCCGGGAGCGGGCAATGTCCTCCACTCCGTATCCCAATGCGCCCACCCAGCCGAGGGCGAAGTCGCACGGCCAGTCTCGCGGAATCTCAACCGGCTCGTCGAAAGTGCCTCCGAGCTGCGCGAAGAACGTATTCGAGCTTTCCACCTGTGGCATCCACGTTCGGGCTAGGGGACCCGCGCTATTTGCCAGCACACTGAGGGCGCCGCCGTTGCCGGAAGAGTCCAGCCAGGCGGCGGTGGGGGCGTCATTAAATAAAGACAAAAAGACCCGCGGCGCGACACTTCCGGTGATGTCCCGAGTACCTGTCTGCGGCAGCGGGATGGTGCGGAATGTGAGGCGGCGCGGGGTCATGTACGCCATTATCGCGCGCCGGATTCAGCGCGCGATCTGGGGGTGTGGGTTACAGGCGGTGCTTGCCGCCCTCGTCCGGATCCTCGCCCGGGCCTTCGGCTAGTGGGAAGTCGGCCTCGGCGGCGTCGGTTGCGTCCGCGGCATCGGCAGCGCCCTGGTCGCTACCGGCCTGAGGAGCAGCCGGAGCACCCGGAACAGCTACGCCCGGTGCGGGAGCGCCCGGCGCACCCGGAGCGTTCGGGGCAGGTGCGGCGGGGGCGGCCGGAGTCTGCTTCTCCTCGGTCTTGGCCTCTTCGGTCTTCTCGCCGTTCTTAGCCTCGGCCTCCTTAGCCTCCTCAACCTTGGCCTCGGCAGTTTCCTTCACCTCAGTGGTCTTCGCCTCAGCCTTGTCCGCGGTCTCGGCGGCCTTCGCCTTAGCCTTCTCGGCAGCGCCGGTGGCCTTGTCCGCGAAGTCCTGCACCTTCGGGGAGTTCTTCGGAGCGTTCTCGCCACCACGCAGGAACTTAAACGCAGCAGCGCCCGCAGCGACCAGGATGGCCAGCAGCAGGAACTTGCCGAACAGGCCGCCCTTCTTCTCCTGCTTCTTCAGACCCTTCTTCTCAGCCTTCGCCAGCGCCTTGCTCTGCGCCTTGTTGGTGGCGCGGGCTACCTTCTTGTCCAGCTTCGCAGCGCGCTTGCGGGCATCCTTTTGAGCACCCTTGGTCTGCTTCTGAGCGCGCTTGGCTGCCTTCTTCTTGGTGGCCTCCAGCTTCTTGGCTAGCTGCTTGCGGTTCTTCTCGGCGCTCTTCGCCAGGTCGCCGCCACGGGACTCGGCCTCTTCGTACAGCTTGCTGGTCGCAGCCTGGCCGCGTTCCTGCAGCTCGTGAGAGTTTTCCTTCAGCGCCGCGGTGAGCTGAGCGATTTTCTGCTCACGCTTCTTGGCCTTCTTGCCGGCCTTCTTCTGAGCTCTCTCCTGCGCCTCGTCGAAACGGCTGCGCAGCTTCTGCGTACGCTTGTCGATCTTCTTGCGCAGCTTCTCGGCATCCGCGCCGAGCTTCTCGGTCAGATCATCGGTGTTCAATTCTTCGCCCTTCTTCTTTAGCGACGCTACCTTCCCAGCAGCCTCGCCCTCAACCTTCTTAGCTGCCTTGGCCTGTGCCTTCGCTGCCTTCTTCTTTGCAGCCTCGGCCTTCTTCTCGGCCTTCGCACGAGCCTTGTCCGCCTTGTCCGCGGCCTTATCGCGGGCCTTCTCCCCCTTGTCAGCGGAGTCGGCGGTGTTCCGGGAGCCGGTGGAGCTCATGTCCGCAACATCCGCAGCGGTGAGCTCGTCGGAGTGGTGCACTCGGTGGTGCTTACGGGCAGCCGCAGCTGCACGTGCCTGCTCAAGGGCCGCCGCAGCACCTTCTTCCTTGAGCATGAGCTCTGCAACGGCCTTCACGTGAGCGGGAGAACCTGCGATGATGCCCTCTCGTTCGCCCTCCGTGGCCAGGTTGTCACGCAGCTGCTGCAGCGCGTCGAACTCCTGGCGGCGCTTAAACTCCTTGCGGTTATTCAACATAGTGCGACCCTGCTTGGCGCCACGCAGCGCCAGCTTCAACGTGGTGGGGTTCATCGTGCGAGATGCTCCTTGGAGATCTATTTGGGTATTTCAATATGTGTTCGTGCTAACACCCATCCTAAAGAAAAATCCCCACCGGGATGGCCAATACCGCTTTTGAGTCACCAAGGCGCCGGAAGCCGTCGCAGCTTTTTAGTACAATGGATCACCGTGACTAACAAGACTGCAACCGCAATTCTGCACACCAACCAAGGCGACATCGCCATCGATCTGTTCGGCAACCACGCGCCGGAGACCGTAGCCAACTTCGTTGGCCTGGCGCAGGGCACCAAGGAGTACTCCCAGCCCAACGCCTCCGGCACCAACGAAGGCCCGTTCTACGACGGTGCGATTTTCCACCGCATCATCGATGGCTTCATGATCCAGGGCGGCGACCCGACCGGCACCGGTCGTGGCGGCCCGGGCTACCAGTTCGGCGACGAGTTCCACCCGGAGCTGCAGTTCGACCGCCCCTTCCTGCTGGCCATGGCCAACGCTGGTCCCGGCACCAACGGCTCCCAGTTCTTCATCACGGTGACGGCCACCCCGCACCTGAACAACCGCCACACCATCTTCGGTGAGGTCACCGACAAGGAGTCCCAGAAGGTCGTCGCAAAGATCTCCCGCGTCGCAACCGACCGCATGGACCGCCCGAACGACGACGTCGTCATCGAGTCTGTCGAGATCCAGGAGTAAAAACTCCTTGCCGTGGCTGGACACGCAAGCCCGCCGGAATAGCCGGCGGTATTCCGTCACCAACGTATTCATCGCAGCCTGCTGCCTTGTCTACGTGGTGACGGTTTTTCAATCCGGCAGCATCGCCAGCCCCCTCGATGGCCGATCCATGTTCGGCCTCAGCTCGAACAACCTGGGGCGGGAGATGCTCTTCAACGCCGCCAACGTCACCCTGTTCGGTGAATGGTGGCGCATCCTCACCGCCGCATTCGTTCATTTGGACCCCGCCCACCTGGGCTTCAACATGCTGCTGATCTTCCTGATCGGCCGCGATGTCGAACGCTTTTACGGGCCGGTAGTTATGCTCAGCCTCATCGTTGCCAGCGCCGCTGGCGGTGCGCTGGCCTGCATGTACTTCCAGCCCAACGTCCCCGTCGGCGGTGCCTCCACCGTCGGCTACGGGCTGTTCGCCATGCTCATTTCCCTGTCGCGGATACGGCAGCGCGACCTCCGCGGGCCCATCATCCTCCTGCTGGTGAACCTCGGGTACTCCCTCATGTACTCCAACGTTTCGCTATGGGGACACATCGGTGGGCTCGCCGGAGGCGCCGTCATAGCACTCATCACCAGCACCGTTGGGGAGCAAGGCAACGGGGGCGTGGGGGCGTCAATAAGAAAAAAGACCGTCGCAGCACTAGCCGCGACGGCAATCTTGGCCTTCACCATATGGACCGGCCTGGGGTGGCACTACTAGGGGCGCCCAACTAGGGCAGTGCCGGGAAGTAACTTGGGTGCTACTTCCAACCCATGGTCATCAGCAGACCCACGATCAGCAGGGCGAAGCCGATCAGGTAGTTCCATGCGTTCAGATCGCGCATGAACGGGATCTCCGGGCCGGCGATGTAGTTAACAACCAGCCAGGCCAGGCCCAGAAGCATCAGCGCGAGCATCAGCACGATGTACCAACGCGGAGTACCGCTGGAGTTCAGCTTCACGGGTGTGCGACGGTCCGCGGAAGAGGAGCTGGAGTAGTTCTCCTCAGCGGAATTAACCTTGGACTTTGGCATTGTTCAAAACCTCGAAGCGATTGACTGCGGAGCGGACGGCCTACGAGGTACCGAGCGCCCATGGGCAAAATACGTACCAGACGATAGTAGCAGCACACCGCGACAAAGCCATGCACGCTGCCACGCTAAACTCTTTGCTATGCGCATTCTCGTGATCGATAACTACGACAGCTTCGTCTACAACCTCGTGCAATACATCGGGCAGCTGGGCTTCAGCGGGGACGACTGTGTGGTACTGCGCAATGACGCCCCCGAGCTCACCGGTGCTGGCAACCCAGATGGGGTCGACACGGGTGCGCTGGCAGACATGCTGCAGGGCTTCGACGCGATCCTGCTATCCCCCGGACCTGGCGAGCCGAGCGCGGCAGGCCGCATGCTGGATGTGCTGAAAATCGCTGTTGAACAGCAGATTCCGCTATTCGGGGTGTGCCTGGGGCACCAGGCGATCGGCATGCACTTCGGCGCGGAGGTCGTGCGGGCAGACGAGCTTTTCCACGGCAAGACCTCACCCGTGGCCCATGACGGCACCGGCGTGCTGACCGGAGTGCCGAGCCCGTTCCGCGTGACGCGCTACCACTCGCTCACCGTTGATCCAGGCACCGTGCCGGAGGAGCTAAAGGTCACGGCAACCTCCGATTCCGGCATGATTATGGCGATGCGCCACCAGACGCTGCCGATCCACTCAGTGCAGTTCCACCCCGAGTCCGTGATGACGCAGTACGGCCACCTAATGCTGGCGAACTGGCTGAACGAAGCCGGGCGGTTGAGTGGCAAGGGCGAGGTTGTGCCCGCCGAACTGGTGAACCGCCTGGTGCAGGAGCAGCTGGAGGTTACCGGCGCGATCAGCGCCGAAGCCTCGATGCTTTAGGCGCGCTGGCTCTGGGGCGCCAACGCTAGGGCGGCGCCAGCTCTGGGGCCTGCTTTGGCGCGTCGCTGCCGCTAGGGCAGCAGGTTGAAGACGTACACCGTGACGGTGATGTCCTCGTCCTTCTTGATGACCTCGCCACTGTGGATGGACTGCTGCGCGACCTCGTCCACGCGGCCCAGATCCGTGGTGTTCTTGTTCTCCCGGTGTAGCTGTTCCGGGGTGCCGCGCCAGCCGGCGGCCTGCAGCTCGCGGAACACGTCACCGAACTTCTTGCCCTGCAGGGAAGGCATCTCGAACTGGTTGCCCAGGGATACCTCCAGGGTGATCTCGCTGCCCTTGGGCAGCTTCTCACCCTCGCTGCTGGCGGAGAGCACCTGATCCTTCCGCTCCACAGAATCGACGTGGTTCACAACCACCTTGAAGCCGGCGGATTCCAGGTTCTCCCGGGCGTCCTCGAGCTGTTGGCCGGTGACGACCGGCACGCGGACGTCCTCCGGACCCGTGGAGACGGTGATGGTCACCTTCGTGCCCGCAGAGACCTGCGAACCCTGCGGCGGAGTCTGCGTGATGATCTTGCCCTTCGGCACATCATCGCTGGCTTCTTCCTTGACTTCCTTGTTCAGAACCAGCTTGGCATCCTTCAGAAGCTGGACTGCTTCCTCGGTGGTCTTGCCCGTCAGGTCCGGCACGTCGGTGATCTCTCGGCCGCTGGAGACCAGCAGCTTGATCTCGGTGCCGCGAGCCACGGATGCATTGGCTGCTGGGTCGGTGCCGATAGCCTTGCCGCGCGCGATCTTGTCGTGCGTGGTTTCCTCGACCGTTACCTCGAAGCCCGCGTCCTTGAGGATCTTCTCCGCCTCGGCGCGGTCCTTGTTGGCCACGAGCGGGATCTTCACCTGCTCGGCTTCGATAGGCTTCTCTGGCTCATCGTCGCCGGTAAATGCCTGGTAGGCAAAGTAACCACCGGCGATTACTGCGGCGATACCCGCCACCCAAGCGATGGGCGCCCACCAGCGACGCTTGGGCTCATCCTCGTAGTACTCGTCGTCGTACTCGCCGTCATAATCATCGTCGTAGTCGGCGTCATAGTCGTCGTAATAATCGTCGCCGCCATCATAATCGCCGCTGTAATCGCTGTTGTAGTAGCCGTCGCCGCCACCGTTGCCAGCGGCTCCAGCGGCGGCTGCTCCGGCCCCAGCTGCTCCGGCTCCAGCAGCGGCACCGTTGGCTGTGTTGTGGCTGGCGGGGATCACGGAGGTCTGCGCGTCATCATCATTCGCGTGCGCGCCAGCCGCGGCCGCACCGGCGGCCAGCCCCGCGGCGCCAGCGGCACCGGCAGCAGCGCGCCCCGCGGTGTGGGAACCAGCATCGGCCGAGTCGGCGTCATTGGTATAGGCCTGGGCGACCAGCGGCAGTTGGTCTTCGGAAAGGCGCTTCAGATCCGTCGCCATCTCTTGCGCGTCGTCATAACGATCCGATGGCGACTTCGCCATAGCGGTCAGAGTGATGGAGTCCAGGCTCAAAGCCTCGCGCTTCGACAGGTGCATGCCCGGAACCTGGGACGGCGCCTCCGGGTTCTCCTGCACGTGCTGGAAGGCAACGGACAGCGGGGACTCGCCGTGGAAGGGAGCCTTGCCCGTGGCCAGCTCGTAGAACACGCAACCGGCGGCGTAAATATCCGAACGTGCGTCGGCGGACTGGCCGCGTGCCTGCTCGGGGGAGAGGTACTGGGCGGTGCCGATGACGGCGGCGGTTTGCGTCATGGCAGAGGAGCTATCGCTCAGTGCGCGTGCGATGCCGAAGTCCATGACCTTCACCGCGCCGGTGTTGGTGATCATCACGTTCGCGGGCTTGATGTCGCGGTGAATGATGCCCGCCTCGTGCGAGAAGTACAGCGCCGAGCAGACCTGGGACATGACCGCCGCGGCATCGTTCAGGCTCATCTTCCCGGAGTCCTGGATGATGTCGCGCAGGGTTTCGCCGTGCACGCGCTCCATGACGATGTACGGCACCGCACCGTCCTCGTCCGGGGTCTGGCCCGTGTCGTAAACGGCGACGATGGCGGGGTGGTTCAGCTTCGCGGCATTTTGAGCCTCGCGGCGGAAGCGCTCCAGGAAGGTGGTGTCGCGCGCCAGATCGGGGCGCATCATCTTTACCGCCACATCGCGGCCCAGCAGTTCATCGGTAGCAGCGTACACGTCGGACATGCCACCAGTGCCGATCTTGGCACCGAGGCGGTAGCGGCCGCCCAAGGTTGTGCCGTTTCGGTCCACGCCTTCTGCTCCTTTGTCTGCTTCTGTAGCTAACCCCAGAATGATTTTCTAGTCACTTTGATTAACAAATCCTAGTCCAACTTGTTGTATGGACATAGTTCTATCCCTTTTACATTGCTAAAAAGAATCGTGCTTAAACGCTTAAAGCACTGGCTGGCTTTCCGGATCGGCCTCCCTATTGCGTAATTCGGCAGGTACATCGTTGTCCGCCGAGGTTGCGTTATCGTTCGTCTGCGGGCGGCCGGGTTGGTTCGGGCGAGCAGTGTTGTGGTTGCCGCCATTGCCGCCCTGACCACCATTTCCACCGTTGCCGTTGCCGTCGTCATTGCCGTTGCCGCGCCCGCCACCGTTCGGGATGGTCGGCAAGGTGGGGAACGAAGGCTCGCGTTCGTCGGAGGTCTCCGGCGGTTCCGACGTGGTCTCGGTTCCCGGTGCGGGTTCCGGGCCATTCGTCGTGTCCGTCGGCACCGGGTTTACCGGCGCGGGGGCGTTGCCGTCCGGGTCGGCCGGCGCTTCTTCCTCCTCCGTCGGGCTGGTCGTGACCTCGTTGGTCACGGTCATTGTCGACGGGTCCGGCGCTTCTTCGTCGCCACCGCTGGTCAGCAGGAAGGTGGCCAGCGCAAGCGCGAGGATGCTCACCAGGGCCAGCACCGCGATAATCAAGCGGTTCTTTCTTGGTGACGCCCCCTGCGCTCCACCCGCCCCGCGTGCAGTCGCGGGGTAGCCCGCGCCCGTGGCCGGAGCACCTGCACCGGCAGCCGGGCCGGAGGGGCCAGGGTAACCGGAACCTTGACCGGGCCCCGACGCTGAAGGCACTCGAGTTCCCGGCCCGCTGGCAACGTTGCCCAGCTGCTCGGTCAGCGGGTGCGGTTCGGTGCTGACGTTCGGCACATTGTGCGGCGACGGGGGTTGCTTGCCCTCGGCCACCATGACAGTGGCGGCGACAAGTTCCGCGCCGTCGGCGTAGCGCGTCCGCGGATTCTTGCGCAGGCAGACCTTGATCAATTCCCGCAGGTTGGGGTCGACCTCTTCCGGCAACTCCGGTGGGGTTTCGGAGATGTGCTTGATCGCCACGGACACGGTGGATTCGCCGGAGAAGGGACGGTAGCCCGCCAGCATCTCGAAGCCGACCACGCCCAAGGAGTACACGTCGCTGGCCGGGCCGACCTGGTCGCCCTGAGCCTGCTCGGGAGAGACGTACTGGGCGGTACCAACCACCATGCCCGTGCGGGTCAACGGCACCGCGGCGGCGGCCTTGGCAATGCCGAAGTCCGTGATCTTCACGAACCCGTCGGAGGTGATCAGCAGATTTCCCGGCTTAATATCGCGGTGCACCAGTCCGGCTTCGTGGATAGCCTTCAGCCCCGCGGCGGTTTGCGTCAATACATCCAGCGCCAGATTCTGCGGCAGCGAGGATTCGCGCGAGAGCACATCGGCCAGAGACTCGCCACGGATGTACTCCATGATGATGTAGCAGAACACCGTGCCGTTGTCCGGGTCCTCGACCTCGCCGGATTCATAGGTCCTGACGACGTTGGGGCTGTCGAGGTCCTGGGCTGCGGAGGCCTCGTTGCGGAAGCGCGCGCGGAACTCCTCGTTTTCCGTGTACTCCGGCTTGAGGATTTTGACGGCCACGTCGCGCAGCTTTTCGACATCGTGGGCCAGCCATACGGTGGACATGCCGCCGCGACCGATGATCCACTGCAGCTCGAAGCGCTCGCCCAGAAGCCGCTGCGTACGCTCAATTTCTGTGCGGTCGGGTTGACGGGAATCGCTCATGGCCTACTGCTGCTCCTTCTCAGCTGCGTGGATGACGGCCCGGCCGATGGGACCGGCCACCGAACCACCGGTAGCCGCCCGCCCGCGGTCGCCACCATTTTCCACCAGAACGGCTACCGCCACATCGGCGGAGGTGGAAAACGCGATGTACCAGGCGTGCGGGTTGGAGTTGCGGGAATCCTCGCCGTGCTCGGCGGTACCCGTCTTCGAAGCGATGGAGGCATCGCCGCCGGCCCACTTCTCGGCCTCCACCATCAGATCCTTCAAGGTATCGGCCGTCTCCTCCGGCACCGCGCGCTGAGCCTTCTGCGGCTTGGTGGTCCGCAGGGTGGAAAGATCGCGGCCGGTGATCTTGCTAACTAGGTAAGGCTTCATGCGCACACCACCGTTGGCGATGGTCGCGGCGATCACCGCATTCTGCAGCGGGGTCAGCGCCACGTCGCGCTGGCCGATGGAGGACTGGCCCAGAGCCGCACCGTCCGGGATGTCACCCAGGCGGGAGGGCTCCACCGGCAGGCCCAGGTAGTCGTCCTGTTCCCCGATGCCGAAGTTCTCGGAAATCTTCTTGAACTTATCCGCGCCGTGGCGAGTGGAGATGTCCACGAAGGCGGTGTTACAGGAGCGTTTGAAGGCCTCGCGCAGGGTGGTGGTGCCACCGCCACCACAGGCCGCGCCGCCGTAGTTCTCCAGGGTCGTGGCCGTATCCGGCAGGGTGATCTGCGGCGCGGCGGTCACGGAGGTCTCCGGAGTGTCGCCCTCCTCCAGGGCGGCCGCGGTAGTGATGACCTTGAACGTCGAGCCCGGCGGCTGGATCTGCTGCGTGGAGCGGTTCAACAACGGGGCGGAATCGTCGTTGGCGTAGTTCTCAAAGTTCGTCTTGGCCTGCTCGGCCGGCGGGCCGACGATCTGCGCCGGGTCAGCCGAGGGCGTGCTGGCCATCGCCAGCACTTCGCCCGTGGACGGGCGCAGAGCCACCACGGAACCGGAGTAGCCCTTGTTGGCCAGCTGGTCGTAGGCGACTTCCTGCACTTGCGGGTTGAGCGTGAGCTCCACGTTCGCCCCGCCGGCCTCCTTGCCCGTCAGCATGTCCCACGTGCGGGTGGCGAACAGGGAATCGTCCTCGCCGGTGAGGATGGAGTTCTGGGAAGACTCGATACCCGAGGCACCGTACTGGTCAGACAGGTAGCCGATCACGGAGCCGTACTGCGCGGACATGTACGGGTACTCACGGTCGTAGAAGTCGTCGGAATCCTTCACGGACCTGGCCAGCACCTGGTCGCCGGCGATGATCCTGCCGCGTTCCTTCGACTTGGCCTCTAGGAATTGACGCGAATTCAGCGGATTCTGCGCCAGCGACTTCTGCTGGAAGCCTTGGATGTAGGTCAGGTTTGCAATGAGGGCGACCACCAAGATGAAGCTAAAGATGGCTACCGCGCGGATGGAGCGGTTCATGCTTCCTCCCTTTCCTTAATGGCCAGGGGCGTGCGGGCGTCATGAGAAATACGAAGAATGATCGCCAACAGGATGTAGTTCGCCAACAGTGACGAACCACCGTGCGACAGGAATGGCGTGGTGAGGCCGGTCATGGGCAGCAGGCGGGAAATACCGCCGGTGACCACGAAAACCTGGATGGCGATCGTCAGCGCCAGACCCGCGGCAACGAGCTTGCCGTAGGAATCGCGGGCTCGCATGGCAGTGTTGAAGCCGCGCGACACGAAGATCGCGTAGGCCAGCAGCACGCCTGCCAAGCCGATCAGCCCCAGCTCCTCGCCGATAGCGGCCAGGATGAAGTCGGAGTGCGCGACGGGGATGTTGTTTGGGTAACCCTCGCCCAGGCCGCGGCCAGTCACGCCACCGAAGGACATGCCAAACAGGGCCTGGGAGAGCTGGAAGCCGTTGCCGTCGTAGTTCGACAAAGGATCCACGAAGTTGGACACGCGATCCTGGATCTTGTCCGAGATCTGGTACACGCCGAATGCGCCGATGAAAGCCAGGCCGAGACCCAGCACCAGCCAGGAGGCGCGGCCGGTGGCGATGTACAGCATGCCCAGCACGGTGCCGAACAGCAGCAGGGCCGGGCCGAAGTCGTTCTGCGCGGCCATGATCATCAGCGCGATGCCCCACACCAGAAACAGCGGGCCGAGGTCGCGCAGACGGGGGAACTGCAAACCCAAGAAGGACTTGCCGGCCACGTTGAACAGGCGGCGCTTATTTACCAGCAGCGCGGCGAAGAACAGCAGCAGCATGATCTTTGCAAACTCGCCGGGCTGGATCGAGAACGGGCCGATGCTGATCCACACCTTTGCGTCCGCGTTCAGGGAGGTAGGCCAGACGATCGGCAGGGCCGTCAGGATAAGGCCCGCCAAGCCCAGCAGATACGAGTAGTTCTGCAGCGAGCGGTGATCCCGCAAAAAGCCAATCACCAGGCAGAACAGGATCACACCCAGGGCGGTCCACATGATCTGTGACTTCGCCAGTGTGAGGCCCGACCCGAGGTCCAGCCGGTAGATCATCACCAGCCCCAGGCCGTTGAGCAGCGCCGCGATGGGCAGCATGATCTGGTCGGCCTCCGGGGCCGTCCAGCACACCACCAGGTGCGCCACTAGAAAAGTCAGAAAGAAGCCGCCGACCAGGTAGAACACCTCGGAGCTGATTTCCTTGCCCTGCGAGATCTCCAGCGCCACGATGGCCAGCAGCAAAATGATGGCGGCCAGCAGCAGCAAGCCAGCCTCGGTGCGTCGGCTAAAAAGCTTCATGGTTTACTTCACCTCGCGGCAGGAGACTCCGGGGGTCGTGAGGTCTTCGGGCGCGTCGCTCTTCTTTTCGCTCTTTTCCGTGCTGCTCTTTTCCTTATCCTTGTCGTCTTTGCCGTCCTTGGCCTTGTCTTTGTCTCCGTCTGCCGGCACTCGCGTCACACAAACCGGCAGAGTCTGCTCCGCCAGACGGTTGACCTGGCCGGTGACCTTGTCGTAGGAATCCTCCGGCAGATCCGACAGTGCGCCCTGCGCCGCCGGAGTCAGATCGGAGGTCATAAACAGGTGGCAATCGCCGCCCGCACCCGGATCCACGAAGGTCGCCTTGCCTTCGTCGTCCAGACAGACGTCCTGGTGCACAGAGTTCAGCTTGAATCCCATTACGGAAGAATCAGTGCCGTTCATCACCTTGATCTGCGAGTTATCCGCGGTGACGTAGTACGTGTCCTTCACTCGCTGGTACATCACATAGGTCACCGCGCCACCGGCCAGAACAACGGCCAGGATGATCGCCAGCGTCACCCACAGCCCGCGCCGGGATTTCTTCGGCTTCTTGGCCGCGCTGGGTTCTGCATCGCCTACGCTGTGGCCATCGCCGTGAACGTTGTTGCCGTTACCTGTGCGATCGTGGCCACCATTGGCCGTCGCAGGTTCGGGCTCGTCGTCTTCCTCGTCCTTTTTTGGTGACGCCGCCGTCGTCGTCGACAGCCCCTGAATAGCTGCTGCGCGGGCTGCCGAAGAATTCGGGCGTGGCATATCCACTGCCTCACCTGCAATAGCTCCCGCCATCACCGGGCGGGGTGGCAGGGTGAGCTCCGGATCCGTCGGGGCATTGGAGTCGGCGTCAAAACCAACAACATCGGCAACAACAACGGTGACGTTGTCCGGGCCACCGCCACGCAGTGCCATCTCAACGAGCTTGCGGGCAGCTTTCTCCGGGGTGCCGTGGGAGAGAACCTCGCGGATCGTGTCGATGCTGACCGGATCCGAAAGCCCGTCGGAGCAGAGCATGAAGCGGTCGCCGACCTGCGTTTTTTCACGCCACAGGGTGGGTTCGACGGGACGGCCGGTGAGGGCCTTAAGGATGAGGGAACGCTGCGGGTGGCTGCTGACGTCCTCGGGATCGAGCTTGCCCTCGTCGACGAGGGACTGGACGAACGTGTCGTCCTTGGTGACCTGGCGCAGCTCGCCGTCGCGCAGGACGTAGCCGCGGGAATCGCCGATGTGGCAGATGGCGACCTCGTCCTTGCGGAAGAGCATGGAGGTCAGGGTGCAGCCCATGCCATCCAAGTTTGGGTGCTCGTCGACGTGCGCGGCGATGTCCTGGTTGCCCTCGTCCGTAGCCGTGGCCAGCAAGTTTTCCAACTGATCGCGGTTGTTGGGCTCGTCGATCAGTGGGGAATCCAGGGGGCTGAGGGCATTAATGAGGAACTGGGAGGCAACCTCGCCGGCAGCGTGGCCACCCATGCCGTCGGCCAGAGCCAGCAGACGCGGGCCGGCGTAGGCGGAGTCTTCGTTGTTGCCGCGGACCAGGCCACGGTCAGAGCACGCCGCGTAGTTCAGCGTGCGCCCGATGTTTCCGTTCTTGCCCTCGGTCATGCGTCCATCCTCACGTGGGTTTGGCCGATGCGGATTTCCATACCGGCGGAAAGCTTAACGGGCTGATCCAGGCGCTCGTTACCGATCCAGGTGCCATTGCGGGAGTCGAGGTCTTCGACGTACCAATCCGAGCCGCGGCGGATCAGACGCGCGTGGGTGCCGGAGGCAAAGTCATCCTCCAGCACCAGCGTGCACGACTGCGAGCGCCCGATGGAGACGTCCTGGTACCCCTTGAGGTTCAGCGTGGTGCCAGTCAGCGGGCCACTGGTGAGCTCCAGGGAATTAGGCGCCTTGTGCCTGCGGAAAGCATGGCCGGAAGAAGAGGGCTCGTTCATGGGACCGCCGTATCCCGCTGCGATGGGAGCCATCCCGGCGGGAGTCAAGCCAGAGGTGCGATCCGCATCCTTTTTGAGGGAGCGAACAGTCATCCAGATGAAGAACCACAGCAAAAGCAGCAGGCCAATCTTGACCAGCAAAAGCAGCGTGGTCTGCACGGTATTCAACTCCTCAATAAGGTCGGAAGGTTCGGTGAGTACTCGGTGAGTACTCCATGAACCACTCAATAAACACAGGCGCACATAGCCCCGCGGGGCACATGTGTATGTGAATAGCCTAGTTTAGATGACCCTGAAGGAGTAGGGCGGAAGGGAAAAATAGGGTTAGTGGAACTCCACGCCGATCTCAGAGTGGCCGAGAGAGATTACGTCGCCGCTGGCCAGCAGCCAGTTTTCGATCGGGGTGCCGTTAACGGAAGTGCCGTTGGTGGACTGCAGGTCCGTCAGCACCGCATCGTAGCCATCCCAGGTGATGTCTGCGTGCTGGCGGGAAACACCGGTATCGGGGATGCGCAGATCCACTCCGTTGCCGCGCCCGATGATGTTGCTGCCCTTGCGTAGTTCGTAGGTGCGGTCGGAGCCATCGTGCAGCGTGAGGGTGACCCGCAGTTCGCTCTCGCCGCTGTCCGCGCCCACGCCTCCGCGTACGGGGGAGGGAGTAGACTGCACAATGACTTCGGTGCCCGGGTAGCTCACCGGACGTTCGAAATCATTGCCTTCCTGCTGGCCCTGCCAGTTCTGCTGGTTGTGCACCGCGCTTTCCTTCTCTTCGTCCTGGGATTGGTGGTCGCGGGGCTCCCAAGATTCCTGGGGTTCCTGGGATACCGGGGACTCTGGGGCCTCAGTATCTTCCGCTTGCTCCGCCTGATCCGACCACTGGTTGCGCGCGAAATCCGGGGAGGCGCGGTGCACACCTGCTGCGCGGGCACCTGCAGCGCCAGCAGCGGCCGCACCTGCAGCGCCAGCGGCAGCACCAGCAGAGTCGGCCGACCCGTTGTGGTGGTGCTGCGCATCTTCCGACGAAACCAGATCCCCTAGAGACCGCCCGGAGTTGGGGTGTTGAGCATCGCTGGACGGGTCGTCGTTGGAGCTAGGGGCGTCATAATCATGAGAGACCAACGAACGCTCGCCGGGCTGCGACGACGGCCATTCCGGACGACCAGCTTGGGCCGGGGCATCCTCGCCGATGGCGACGTTTGCGCTGGAGCGATCCTCGGTGCGGGGAACGTCGAAGCGCGCATCGGCACGCATCTGCCCCGAGTGCAGGCCGCTGTGGGCCGAAATGTTCACCTTGACCGGCTCGTTTGTGCGCCAGCCCTGGTTACGAATGAAGCGGCTCAGGCGATCGCCCATTTCCTCGGCCAGGCGCGGGCGGGACTCGGTGAGGCTTGCGTAGTCGCGGGTGCTGACGAGTACCTGGAAGTAGCTGGGAGCCAAACGCTGGCCCTGGGCATCCGTCATGACGGACTCTTCGGCGTACTGCTTAAGAACCTCGTCGATCTCGGTTGGAACAACCTCGCCGCCGAAGACACGTGCGAAGCCGTTATCCAGCCCGCGCTGAAGCGAGCTGTCGAGCTTCTTGAAACGTCCAAACAGACTCATTGTCCGTAGTCCTCCTGTGTCGTCCTGTGTTTTCCACTGCAGTCGCATGCCTTAAGTGCCTGGCGCTAGTTGTGCCTGGCGGGGCGCTGTATGACGAAAGTCGCGGGCACCGGGTGGCAGGTTGTGCTGTGCAGCCATACCCCGATGCTGCGAGTGTGTAGTTGGCCATTATAGGGGTAGTAACGGGTAACGTGCATTTTCACGCAGGTCAGATGCGTTTTTTGGAAGCGCGCGTGCATCGTGCTAGAGTTTCATTTCGTTGCCAGCGAGCACAGATTCCAGTTAGGAATGTGTGGTTTCAGCAGGCAAGACAGTGTAAACACTGTGGTGAATACCATGTGTCCTACATAGTCACTCGGGCGAGTGGCGGAATGGCAGACGCGCTGGCTTCAGGTGCCAGTGTCCTTCGGGACGTGGGGGTTCAAGTCCCCCTTCGCCCACAGAACGAACACTCCGCAGGGTTGGATCTTCGGATCCTGGCCGTGCGGGGTGTTTTGCATTGCCGGGGGCGGTTACAAGGCAGTAGTAATGCGTGCTAGATTTCAGACCGCGAATGGGTCGTGCTCCGGGTCGCTATTAAATTGAATCTCTAGGTCATGGGCGATCTTCTCCGCAAGTGGAGCGCCGAAGAAGTGGGTGACGAAAGCGACGGCCATATCTATACCCGCTGCCACACCGGAAGACGTCCAACGGTCTCTGTCCTGCACCCACCGGGCAGAGCCTTTCCAGTCGATGTCCTTGCCGAAAGAATTGGCCCAATCAAACGCAAGTTTATTGCTGGTGGCGGCGTATCCCTCCAGCAAACCAGCTGCGGCCAAAACCGCTGAACCCGTGCATATGGAACAGACAAGCGAGGTGCAGCTCGCCATTTTGTAGATGCGGGCCAGGAAATCCGCATCTTTGACGAGTGCTCGCGTTCCCTGGCCGCCGGGGATGATAAAGGTGTCGCACACGAGGGAATCGAAGGTTGTGTCGGGGAGAATTTTCACACCTTGGGAGCTGGCAACGGCTTGCCCATCCACGGAGGCGAACTCCACCTGTAGGCCAGGAACTTTGGAGAAAATCTCGGCAGGACCAAAGACATCCAGCAGTTCAAACCCGTCGAACAGGATAAACGCTACGCGCTGTGGTCGTCCGTTATTCATGGGTCTGCCCTCGAACCTGCTGCAGTTCTTCGTGCAGTAAGAACTGATCGATCGCGATGGCAGTGGCCACGCCTGTGCCCATCGCCTGAGAAACCTGGTCGGGAGAGCTGGTGACATTGCCGGCCGTCCACAGTCCGGCTTTGGAGGTCTTGCCATCGGGCTGTCTAACTACCCAGCCGTTTTCGGATTCACAACCAGCTGCTAGCAGCAGTTGACCATTGGGGTGGAATTCCGGGCCGGTGAAGCACGCCTCAAAGGCGCGGGTAGTAAAGGCAGAGTCGCCACTTTTGTTGGGATCGGCGATGCTCACCAGAACTCCCGTTCCTGACTCAGGGTCGGGTTGCACCTCGGTGACGTGGGCGTCCATAAGAGCAACACCGCGCTTTTCGAACAGTGCACGGTCGGCTTCGTCAAGGGAGAGCCCATTGGTGAAGAACGTGACGCGATCGGTCCACTTCCGCATCAAGTGCACCATGTGCGTCGTAAACCTGGGATTCCTTCCGCCGATGACAGCAAGGTCGCGCCCCCGGACCTCGTAGCCGTGGCAATAAGGGCAGTGGAAAACTCGCGATCCCCAAAGCTCGGCTAAGCCCGGTACGTCTGGCAGTTCGTCGGTGATGCCCGTCGCCATGAGTATCTGTCGGGCCGGAAACTGCTGTCCGTCGGCCGTAGTGGCCGTCCATGCGTTGCCTGTTTGCTCGAGAGAGGTGACCTCATTTTGGGTTACTTCACCGCCGAAAGCTATGAATTCGTCGCGCCCTTGGTCGAGTAGCTCCGTTGGGTTAGCCCCGTCGCGCCCCATGATCTGCTCCCTTCGAGGATTGTTACACTTGGCCACCGTACCTGCATGTTTGGTGCAGTTCGCGCGACGGAAAGGTGGAGTATCGTGCAGGCCTACTCTGAAAAGGCGATTCGGAAGAGCTTTATCAACTGCTCTAAGGGTGCCGCTGCGCGCATTCACATTCCGGCACACGTTCTGGGCGCCGACTGGGGGAGCCAGGTGTTTGTCAGCTGGGCGGACCCCAAGGCGCCCCAGCGGGCATACCTCGTCGCGGAGACCGCGCAGGGTTTGCAGGGTCTCACTATGGAGATCCGTAAGGCCCCGACCGGCGGCGGGGCGCGCATGTGCCAGATTTGCCGCACGCTGCACCCTTCGAGTGGCGCCTCTCTGATTTCGATCGTCACCACGAAGTCCGCGCAGGATAACTACGGCAGCATCGGTACGTACATGTGCAGTGACCTGGCGTGTGTGGATTATGTGCGCGGAACGAAAACTCCGGACGGAACCACGCAGATGACGGAGACGCTGACGGTCGAGGAAAAGGAAGAGCGCGTACTCACCAACGTTCGTAGCCTTATCGCCAGTGTGGAAAATCGGCTGAAGAAGTAGACGCTGCGGCGGAGCAGGCTGACGAAGCAGGCTAAGGGGGTGACTACTCAATAGTCACTCCGGTAACATAGGCCACCTGAAACGCCAGTGAAAGGAGCGTTGGGTGACTTACCCGCAAGGAAACGACGACCAGACTCGCATGTTCAACACGCAGGGCAATGGCGGTTATGGCGGCTACAACTCTGGCTACAACAACCAGCAGCAGTACCCGCAGGGGTATAACTCTGGCTACAACCAGCCCCCGCAAGATCCGCGCGAAGGCCTGCTGGCCGGCCGCTACGACGGCAAGAAGGTCGCGATGAACCTCATCGTCCTCGCTGTCCTAGCCGCAGCTGTCACTTTCGCTGCGGTGTTCATCGTGGACCTCCTGGTGAGCTTCATTCCGGGTGAAGCGTCCGCAGGCGTGGGGCCTGCCGTACTGACTGGAGTGATTGCGGGCGTCATCGGCGTACTCGCCGGGCTCCTGTACATCCCGGTCTCCGGCACGGGCAACGAGCACCTTTTCGGTATGGCCGTGATCGCGCTGGCATCAGTCGCCGCGATCGCATGGGTGCTCGCGGGCGGACTGCTAAGTGGCGACTGGGGGACGTTGGTCACGCTCACGGGCATTGTTTGCACCGCTGCAATCGCGTACGTGGTGCCTACCCGCATCGAATCGGCTGCGGTCTACGGCCCGCGCCGATAAATGCTTCGCTCCAGTGGATTGTCCTCGTCGACTGCAATCCGAATCGAGAGTTGCTACTTTCCTTCGCCAATGCTGTTCCACCGCAGGTTGGAGAAGCGGGCGAAACCTTGATCATCGCTTATTAAGGTTGCCTCGTCTGCAATGACCGCGGCGGCAATCCATGCGTCGGGAATATCGTTACCGCAGAGTTTATGCAGTCGCACCATCTCGTCGAAGATGTCCCAAGAAGCGCCTGCGGGGTGTAAAAGCACTGTGTTGGGGGAAGCGAGGACTGCGTTGATGGCTCCTGTAGCCTGCTCCGGGGTGAGAGGCACTGCAAAAATCCGAGGATTCGTCATGATTCGGATAAACCCGGTCGCTATCACGTCGAGAATTCCGACCGATTCACGCTGAGAAAGCGCCTTCTGTAGCCATTCCTTAGCTTCCTTGTGGCGGGGTGCGGAGGAGCTGAATGCGTTAATCAGAACATTGACATCAGGAACGATCATCGAGCGTCTCCCAGAGTGCATCTTTATCGTCGATGTCTACGAGCATGGGGCCGCAGTCAAACACTGGGAGAAAAGTGCTGTCTGTTTGTTGTGGAGAGTTTTCAGCTTGCTTTAGAGCCGTTCGAATTACCTCTTCTACGTAAGAACTCAAGGTGAGGTCGTTGAGCTTCGCTTGCTGTTTAGCCGCCTCTAGGACTTTCGAAGGAAGATTAATTGTGGTGCGCATGTACACAATAGTATTCCGCATCAAAGCATCAATCAAGAGGTGCAGTGATGCATTCGCCTGGTGAGAGGCGCTTTCTCAGGTTCTAAGTGGTGGAATCCGGCCAGCAAGGGTTCTAAGAATCCCCTTAATTTTCGTTATCAATCCGAGATTTTTTCGGGATTTAGCGCTTTTTTGGTTGACGCACCCCGGGGGAGAGTGCGTAAGTTTGCGTGCTTAGTGGCAGCCGCCCGGCAAACATCCGGGGCGCGATACTTCGCGTAACTGCCAGCGTGCAGTCGCAAAGCGCGGCCGCGTAGACATCAAACAATCGATATGAAGCCAGCCACCCGGCCGGCTTCGCAGAAGGAGTTTTCGTCTACATGAATAAGTCCGTAAAGACCGCTTTCGCCCGCATCGGTATGGCCGCAGGCCTGGTGGCTGCCCCGGCAGCCGCCGCAGTTGCGGCAGCCCCGGCCGCACAGGCCGCACCGGTAAGCGCCTGGGATCAGGTTGCACAGTGTGAGTCCGGTGGCAACTGGAGCATCAACACGGGCAACGGCTACTACGGCGGGCTGCAGTTCAGCGCCCAGACCTGGTCTGGCTTCGGCGGCACGAAGTACGCCCCGACTGCTAACCAGGCCACGAAGGCGCAGCAGATCGAGATCGCCGAGAAGGTCCTGGCCAAGCAGGGTGCAGGCGCTTGGCCGAACTGCGGCAAGGTGCTGGGCTAACTTAAGCGTCCAGGTACTTTTCCGGAATATCGAGAGCCACCAGGTCCTCCCGGGACTTGGTGGATTTTTCTAGCGCTACCTTCACCACGTGGTGCATCTGATCCTCGGGATCGGGGATGCGGCGCTGTTCGGACATCAGCACGGTCAGGATCTCCGGCTGATCCTTGAAGCAGTGCCAGACCACGGCGTTTGCCAGCGATTCCAGCACTAGGCCGCGCGGCTGCAGGGCCTGCTTCGGCCGGTCGGCGCGCTTGCCTCCACCGCGCGGGCGGACGTGCAGATCCTGCTGGCCGATGCCCACGATGGAGCCGTCTTTGTTGTAAATGATGGAGGTGTACGGCACGTTGCAGTAGCCGTCCTCTTCGACGGTTTCGGTGATCCAATTGATCAGCTCGGGCGTGAGATCCACGTCCATGTATGCCCCACTGCGACCGGGCTTGAGGAATTGGAAGGTGCCGGTACGGGTCCAGGCTTCGTATTCAGTGCCAAGACGGCGGGCGATCAGGGTGCCGAACAGCACATCCGTCATGGAAAACAGCGTTCCGCCGAAGGCGGCGCCGTGCATGTTGGCGTTCCACCAACGCAGGTTCAGCACGATGCGCGCGTGTGCCCAGTCTTCGGAAACGCGGGTCATCTTAATGCCGGAGCACAGCAGCGGCGGCCAGAGGTTCATCATGCGCCGCATGCGGTTCGGCTTCTCGATCATCTTGTCTGCGAAGGCCGGTACTGCCTTCATTTGTGCACGGTAAATCTTCTTTAGAGGTTTCATGATGCGTTTATGCTACCGCGAGACCGTCAGCGGTAAGCAGGTATAAAAGTATTCTCTTTTTATTGACGCCCCTACGTCCGCGCCGCCCCGCACGTCTGTTCGAAACTTAAAGTGGATGGCCTCCTGGGCTGTCCAGGGCGATTGCTAGCGTGTTGGGTTATGAGCAAGAGGGTAAGTGGGCGTGTATCCGCCCGTGCAGCGGCGCTGCTAATGGGCGTGAGTTTGCTACTTGGTGGGTGCGCCGAGGGTACGGAGTTCCTAGAGGGCGGAAGTTCGGCGTCACAAAGCTCGGAAGCACCGGTAGAACCGACCACAGAAACGGTGCCGGAGCAGCCAGAACAGTCCGAGCCCCCAGAGCAACCCGAACCAGAGCCAGAGCAACCCGCGGCGCCGGAACGGTCGCTGCACCAGCAGAACATGCTGGATCTGCTGGAGACGTTGGCGGTCAAGGGGCGCGCGCCGAAGACGGGCTACAGTCGCGATGAGTTCGGCCAGCGGTGGAAGGACATCGACCGTAACGGTTGCGACCAGCGAAATGACATCCTCGCGCGCGACCTCACTAACGTGGAGGCGCCGAAGGGTTGCAAGGTGCTCAGTGGTGACCTGCAGGATCCCTATACCGGCCAGCACATCCACTTCGTCCGTGGGCAGAAGACCAGCCAGGCGGTGCAGATCGACCACGTAGTGGCCTTGGCTGATGCCTGGCAGAAGGGCGCGCAGCAGCTTTCCCCGGAGCGGCGCGAGCAGTTCGCCAACGATCCGATGAACCTGCTGGCTGTTGATGGGCCGGCGAATATGCAGAAAGGTGCGGGCGATGCCGCGACGTGGCTACCGGCGAATAAGGGTTTCCGCTGCACCTATGTCTCCATTCAGGTGCGAGTGAAGGCGGAGTATCAACTGTGGGTTACACAGGCGGAAAAGGAGGCGATCCAGCGCGAGCTTGGTCGCTGCTAGCAGCCGACTACGAGGGTGTGCGCAGTGGGCTTCCCAGCTGCCGGCCGCGAGGGCTGGAAACGCTGCGGTCGCCGGGCACCCAGAAGCGGAGTAAGGCATCCGCGTTCTTGGTGATCCCTATGCGTTTGCCACGGGTGATCTCTGGGATAGCCGTGCGTGGGGTCAGGGTAAACGAGGCCGAAGTGGGTGAGGTATGGCCTGCGCCAGAAAGCACTTGATCAACCGCCGAGCCATTAAGGTCCAGGTTCAAACCAAGTGCTGCGCCCAGGTTTCCCGGCCCACGCGCAAGCGCTTCATCCGCGGGCTTTGATCCGCGCCGGGTACGGGCAATCTCGAGCCCCTCGATGATTTTCCCTGCGCGCAGCAGTACTCCTCCGGCCTCGCCATCGGGGCTGCACACCAGGTTGCCGGCACGGTGGATGCCGTAACTGGCATACACGTAGAGGTGCTGGGGAGGGCCAAACATAACCTCGCAACGAGGGGTCGGGCCGTTGAAAGCATGGGAGGCTTCGTCTGCAATCCCCAGATAGGCCTCGACCTCGGTCAATTCGATAGCCACTCCGCCGTGGCGCAAGACCGCGCCCAACAAAAGCGGGGCGACGACATCGGCGGGTTGGGCGAAATCGATTCTCTGTGCGCTTCGATCCATGTAGCCATTGTGGTGCTATTGCCCTAAACCCGCCAAGGTTGGTCCATTGTTGCCGAAAACTAGACTGCTTGGTCTATAATCGTTGAAACGATGCGCGCCGGGCCGTGAATTCCCGGCGCAGATAAGCACTAAAACGCGCTACCAAGCACTAGTTCGAAGAGGAGTTTCCATGGCCCACAACACAGATGCCATCCACGCAGGCTACGAGCCCGACGAGTTCATGGGCTCCATCAACGTGCCGATCTACGCCTCCACCACGTTCGCCCAGAATGCGCCGAACGATTTGCGCGGAGGCTACGAGTACGGCCGCGTGGCGAACCCCACCGTCGATTCGCTGGCCCGCACGATCGCCGCCCTTGAGGGTGGTGAGTACGGCCGCGTCTACGCTTCTGGCATGGCCGCCACCGACCACCTGCTGCGCGTGCTGTTGCGCCCCGGCGACCACCTGATCATGGGGCACGACGCTTACGGCGGAACGTATCGCCTGATCGCCACCGTTTTCAAGGACTGGAACGTGGACTTCACCGTGGTGGACACCACCGACTCCGAGGCCGTCCGTGCGGCGCTGACCCCGAAGACGAAGCTGGTGTGGCTGGAGACCCCGACGAACCCGCTGCTCGCCGTGACCGACATCGCTGCCATCGCCGAGGTGCTCGCCGATGAGTTTGGTAGTGACGCCCCCACGCGCCCGCAGCTGATCGTGGATAACACCTTCTGCAGCCCCTACCTGCAGCGCCCCCTGGACCACGGCGCGGACGTGGTGCTGCACTCCACCACGAAGTACATCGGCGGGCACTCCGATGTGGTCGGCGGTGCGATCGTCAGCAACGATGCACAGCTGGACGAGGATCTGGACTTCCTGCTCGGCGGTGCGGGCCCGATTGCCTCGCCTTTCGATGCCTACCTGAATGCCCGTGGCTTGAAGACCCTGGGTGTGCGCATGGACCGCCACTGCTCGAATGCACAGGCCATCGCGGAATACCTGGATGAGCGGGAGGAAGTCGCCACCGTCCTGTACCCCGGCCTGCCGCAGCACCCCGGCCACGAGGTGGCCAAGCGCCAGTCCACCGGCAAGGGATTCGGCGGCATGATCTCCGTACGCTTCCACTCCGAGGAAGCGGCGCTGAAGTTCTGTCAGTCCACCAAGCTGATCTGCCTGGCGGAGTCGCTGGGCGGTGTGGAATCGCTGCTGGAGCACCCGGCGACGATGACCCACCAGTCGGTTGCGGGCTCCCAGCTGGAGGTTCCGCGCGACCTGGTGCGCATCTCCATCGGTATTGAGGACCTGGAGGATCTGCTCGCAGATGTCGCGCAGGCGCTGGAGCAGCTTTAAACTACTGGACTTATGAAGTCCTTTTCTTCTTCCAAGTCCCTGACCGCACTGGTCACCGCAAGCGCCCTGACCATCAGCGCCGTCGCAGCCGCCCCGGCGCAGGCCATCGCCCCGTCCGAGGGCAAGGGCTCCAGCACCGCCCCGATCACCCAGCCCACCGACCCAGATTCCAACCCGAACAACCCGAAGGCCAACAACGAAGGCTCCCTGGCGGGCAGCATTGAATCCGCGAACCCGGGTGCCGAATGGCTGCTGAAGACCTTCCCGCTGGGCAGCACGGATCCCGCAGGTTCCCTAGGTAAAGATGCACCGCCGATCGCAGGCATCTTGGCCTGGGTCGGCGGTGTCGTAGGTGCGGTTGCCCTGGGCGCGGCACTGGTTGGTGGCTACCAGCACGCCGTTCAGCAGGGCTGGATCCAACCGCTGTAAGGGGGCTAGGCGCTAGCTAGCCTGGCGCGGGTTAGGCGTCCTCGCCAACACCGGAGTAGCCAAGCTCGTCGAATACCTGCTTAACCTCGCCGCGCTTCGGGGCGATGAGCTTGGACTCTAGAACGATGTCCTTGTCCTTGTTGAAGATGAACACGATCGTGTTGCCCCTGTCCTTAACGTAGCCAGCGTATTCGTTCGGCTTGTCGTTCACGATCGTCGCGCCGCCGTCCTTGAATTCCTTCTCCTTGACCTCGACGTACTCCTTGTCGTTGATGAAGTCCACGTCCCAGTAGGCCCAACCCGAACCCCGAACGCCCTTACAATTTGCGCCGGTCATGTCGCGCTTCTCCTTGGAGGAGTCGTAGTAGCGCAGAGTGAAGGTTCCGTCCTTGCACTTGTTCACCAGGTCGTTGACCTTCTCCGGCATTGCGTCCTTGTAAGTGGCGGGGAGGGAATCATCCGGCCCGCCGACGTCACCCCTCTGTGCGGCGGTGGAGCTGGGCGCGCTCGAAGTCTCGGAAGTAGTGGACTCCTCGGAGCTTTCCTCGCTGGTCTCCTCGGTGCTCTCTTCGGAGTTGCCCTCGGTCTGGGAGGTCGAGGTTTCGTCGGAATCGGATCCGTCATCATCCTTGGCCAGCAGGAAGTAGCCGCCTACCGCCAGGGCAATGACGACAGCGAGGGCGACGATGATGCCGATAACCTTGCCGGTGCCCCCGCCACCACCGCCGGAGTTGAGGTCTTGACCATAGGCGCTGGCAGCACCGCCAGCGAAGGGGTTCTGGCCAGGCTGTCCGGGTTGTCCGGGTTGGCCGTAGCCGCCCTGGTTAAAAGGATTCTGTCCGGGCTGACCATTCGCACCAGGCTGGCCGTAACCGCCTTGCGGGCCGGGCTGGCCATAACCCCCGGGCTGTGGCTGCTGTGCGCCGTATTGCTGACCGCCCTGGGGCTGGGTCTGGTTTGCGCTCCACTGAGTGGTCTCGTCACCTGGGTTGGAGCCGTTGTTGAAGGGGTTGTTCTCCCCGTTGTTGCCGCCCTGGTTGGGCTGGTTATCGAATGGATTGTTGTTCGTCATGAGGGGACAGGTCCTTTACTCTCTGGAAACGTCATTTTCTGGGTTTTAGGGGCCTGGGAAACAATGGCGCCCTCTCTGTGTGAGGGGCGCCTTCCCGCGGCGCTCGGTAGGTCAAATGGTACGACCCCCGCGGGATGTTCCGTTTCGTTATTCTTCTTCTGAGCTAGGGGTGAATAACGGGGGGATAAATCCCCTTGTGATGAGGCTAAGGCTTCTCGTAGCCCAGCTGGGTGAGGACCTCTTGCAGGGTGGACTCGTCTGCGAAGTACATCTTGGTTTCCATGGCGATGCCCTTCGACTTGTTCATGATGAATACGAACGGCTTGGAGTCATCCATGAGGTAGCCCGCGAAGTTGTCCGGGTCATCGGACCAAATCTCAGCGCCCTGTTCCTTCACGTAGTCGATCTCGGTGGGTACGAACTTCGCATCATTAACGAAGTCCACCTTCTTGAACTCCCAGGCGGAGTCCCATACGCCGGTGCACTGCATGCCCTTGACCTTGCGGTTGTTATCGCGGGCGAGCTCGTAGGTGCCGTTCTTGCAGTCGTAAACCAGTTCCTGCATCTTCTTGGGCATCGCGTCGGCGTAGGTCTTGTCCATCGAATCATCTGGGCCGCCGATGTCGCCGGCCTTCGCGGGCTCCTTGGAGGAGGACGAGGTCTCGGAGGTGGAGGATTCCGAGCTGGATTCGGAGGAGTCCTCGCTGGTCTCTTCCGACGAGCCAGACTCTTCGGAGCTCGACGAGGAGCTGGAGGCATCCGTGCTCTCTTCGTCATCCTTACCCAGGAGGAAGTAGCCGCCAACGATCAGGCCGATTACGACAACTGCGGCGACGATAATGCCGATGATTTTGCCACCGTTGCCGCCGCCACCGTTGCCTCCGGCGTTACCTGGCTGGCCGTACGCGCCATAGGGCTGCGAGTTGAACGGGTTCTGCCCCGGCTGGCCATAACCCTGCTGACCGAAACCTTGCTGGCCATAACCCTGCTGGCGCTGCTGGCCAAAGCCTTGCGCGCCGTAGCCTGGCTGGTTCTGTTGACCGTAACCAGACTGACCCTGCTGACCGTAGCCCGGCTGGCCTTGGTTCTGGCCGCCCGGGAACTGCTGGTTGCCGTAGCCCTGCTGGCCAAAGGGATTCTGAGGCTGATTCGGATTCTGTCCCGGGTTGTTCTGAGAACCGTTATCGGATCCGGGGTAACCGCCTCCGTAATTATTAGTCATAAGAATTCCTTAAGGTAACGCCATAACCTTTGCTAAAGAAAAAGGTTAATGCATAGCTTTCTCTATTGCAGTGTTCTGCAGGGATTGCCTCAAACCAAAACTAAATAGACCCCGCTGCCTGCGCTTGGTCGCTACATTGGAATTCATGAGTTCTACTAATGCAGAGTCCACGAATGCACAGGCCACGTCCATTCCACCAACTAACTCTCGCGTCGCCGTCGTCACCGGCGCGAGTGCGGGCATCGGCGAAGCCACCGCTAAGCTGCTGGCCGCGGATGGCTGGTATGTGGTTCTGGCCGCGCGCCGTGCAGAAAAGCTAGAGCAGGTAGCGCAAACGATCGCCCAGGAGGGCGGCAAGGCTACGCCCCTTGTGCTGGATGTGACGGATAGGGCGTCAATAGATAACTTCACCGCAGCGCTCGCCGAGCTGACGGGCTCCAAGCTAGACCTGCTGGTCAACAACGCAGGTGGCGCGCGGGGGCTCGACCCTGTGCTGGAAGCCGATCCGGAGGATTGGCGCTGGATGTTCGAGGCGAACGTGATGGGCACCCTGGAGGTCACGCGCGCGCTGTTCGATCAGCTGCAGGTGGCGGACGCACCGCAGGTTATCAACGTGGTTTCCGTTGCCGGTCGCGGCGCTTACCGCGGGGGTGCGGGTTATAACGCGGCGAAGTTCGGGCAGACCGCGCTGACTGACGTGATGCGCATGGAGTTCGCCGAGGCGGGCGTGCGCGTCTGCCAGGTCGACCCGGGCCGGGTGGCCACTGACTTCAGCCTGAACCGCTTCAAGGGCGATGCCGAGCGGGCCGAGGAGGTTTACGCGGACAAGCTAAACCTGCAGGCAGAGGACATCGGCGAGGCTATCCGCTGGATCGCGGATCGCCCCCGCCACATGGACGTAGAGTCCATCATGATCCGCCCGCTTGACCAGGTTTAAACCTGGCGCTCGGGATGGCCCGGCGGGTCTGTCGCGCCGGGTTAACCCCGGCGACCAGCTCCTACTGGAAGGTGACGGCGGTGCCGGTCGCGCTGACCATCACCATGCCGCCCTGACCCAGGGACTCGTAGTCCACGTCCACGCCGACGATGCCGTGGGCGCCCATCTCCAGCGCGCGATCCACCATCTCCTTCAGCGCGGTCTCGCGAGCCTGCAGGATCTCGCCCTCATATGCGGAGGAGCGGCCACCGGTGATGTTGCGGAAGCCCGCGCCGATGTCCTTGAACATGTTGATACCGGCCACCGTCTCGCCCGAGACGATGCGCAGGTACTGCCCAATGGTGTGGCCCTCGACGGTGTTGGTGGTAGTGACGATCATGGCGTTGTTGGCCTTTCTGCGAGTCTTTCTTAATGACGCCCACGTCTGCCGCGGGCGCGCTTATGCAACTGACTATAGAGGACTGCGTGGGTTGCGCGCGCGTGAAAACTTCAGTTGGCCTTCCAGCTAGGGTGGGGGCATGGTCACCGTGATCGCCAGCCCGCAGTCCACCTCCGACGATCTCCGGCCGCTGAAGTTGGGGGACCTGCCGGAGGATCTTGTCGCCGCAGTGCGCGGCGCCAAGTACGTGGAGGTATTCACCGGGGCGGGCATGTCCGCCGATTCCGGTTTGGATACCTTTCGCGACGCGCAGACAGGCATCTGGTCGCATGTTGATCCCCAGGCGATGGCCACCTTGGACTCCTGGGCGAAGGATCCCGAGCCCATGCTGGCCTGGTACTTGTGGCGGGCGGTGCTATGCCGCCGCGCAGAGGCAAATGCGGGGCACCGGGCGATAGGTGAGTGGGCGGAACGAGGGGGCGTCACCGTACATGTAACAACCCAAAACATCGACGACCTGCACGAGCGTGGTGGCAGCAAGAACGTGGCGCACCTGCATGGCAGCCTGTTTAGCTACCGCTGCAGCATTTGCGGCAAGCCCGCGCGCATGCCGGAGCTGCCCGAGAAACAGGTGAAACGTGCCACGCCGCCGACGTGCTCACTGTGCGGGAACCCGGTGCGGCCGGGCGTGGTGTGGTTCGGTGAGCCGTTGCCGCACCGGGAGTGGGAGGCCGCCGAGGAGGCAATGCGGGCGGCGGATCTGGTGGTGATCATTGGCACTTCGGGCGTGGTGTGGCCCGCCGCAGGCCTGCCCGCGATCGCAGCCCAACGCGGCACGCCCATCGTGGAGATCTCGCCCGCGCGCACGGACCTAACGGATATGTGCACATGGTCGCTGCGCACCACCGCGGCGAACGGGGCGCCGCTGCTGGTGGAGGCGGCGGAGGGGCGCGCCTAGAGCGGCGCTGAGCCAGCCCCGCTAGAGACCTACTACAGTGCCCGCTAGTCCTGCGGATTCGGCGGCGCCTGCTGGTTGTGCTTCGGCATCAGGCCGGCGTTCATCGGCGGGATCTTGTGGTTCGGGTCGAACATCTGCGCCTCGATCTCCGGAGCCAACGTCTCCGCGAAGATGTTGTTGAAGTGGTGCGCATCGCGGTAGACCGCCATGTTGCCGATGATGGAAGGGCACCAATCCTCGCGGCAGATCGCGGCCGTCAGATCCATGAGGGTCACGTCCATGCCCTTGTACGCCTCGATGGAGGGATCCACAGGCAGCAGGGAATCCCAAATGCTCTGGCCACACTCGGCGTTGATGGCCAGCACCTCGTCGAAGTTCGGGCGGCCGGGGTTGGCCAGGCCGGGGAAGTCCTCATTCTCCGCAACCTCGCCCTGCTTGCCTTCCATCATCTCGGCAACGCAGGCGCGCATGTCGCGGGGTGCACCCTTGTCGGTGGTCTGCCACGGGTTATCGCGCATCAGCCAGCTGTGGATGCCCTGGTCCGTGAAGCTCTGCACCAGGTCCTTGTACTCCTGCGGCACCTGCTCCGGGCCAGCGCCGCCGATCGAGGTCGGGCGCGTACCGGTCATGAAGATGCCCTCTGTCGGCGGATTCTCCTTGATGTAGTCCACGACCTTCTCCGACCAACTGAGGCAGGAGGGGTACTCCTCGCCATTGACGCGCGTGATCTTGGCGTTTACCGGGCAGCCCATCTTCAGCAGCGGGATCATCTTCACGTGCCGGTTGCGGCCCACGATGTCCAGCGCCGGAATGTAGTGCTCGGAGTGCGAGCCGCCGATCACATAGATGGTCTTGTCGGAGTTGACGTCGCCATACGCGCATTCCTCGTCGGAACGGTTGAAATTCTTCGTCAGGATCAACGCATCGCTATCGAAACCGATCTGGCAACCATCGGGCTGCGTCTGCGGCAGCAGGGCGTGGAAGTCCTCCAGCGGCGGCACGATCGGCATGTTCTCCGGCACGGGGGCGTTCACCAGGAAGCTCGCCGCGCCGGGGTAGATCGATCTATCTGCGGCCAGGTCCCACAGCTGTTCGCTGTTCACATCCTCGCGGTGTTGTAGATACTTTGGTGACGCCACCACAGACCCAGCGAGCACCAGAATCAGCACGGCATAGACAGCCTTCGGCCAGGCGGAAAGGGACTTTGCCCAGTACTTCGGGCTGAGCAGCACCCAGTTACGCTCGGGCTTCTTGCCCTGGCGCAGGGGGCGCTCAATCAGCTTGTTGGAGAGCCAGGCCAGCACCACGCTGGCTGCGATCACGGCTGCACCCAGGGCGGGGCTGACCTTGGGAACGTTGAAGTAGTAGACGCACAGCACCAGAATCGGCCAGTGCCAGACGTACAGGGCGTAGCTGATGCGACCCAGGAACTGGAACGGGCGCGTCAGCAGCAGGCGAGTCACGCCTACGGGCTCGCCGGAGTGGCCGGAAAGAACCACCAGCAGGGCGCCGCCCAGCGGGATCAGCGTCCACGGGCCGGGGAACTGGTCCGCGCCGTCCAGGAAGAGGCCGGTACTGATGATCATGCCCAGGCCGACAATGCCCATCACGGTGCGGGTCCAGCGGCCTAGCGGGCGCAGCACCGGGTTGCCGTTCGCGTCGCGGCGCAGCAACAGCATGCCCAGCAGGCCACCCAGACCGATCTCCCAGAAGCGGCTCAGCGTGGAGTAGTAGTTGATGGTCTGGTCTTCAAAGTGGAAGTACGTGGCGTAGGCGAAGGAAAGTACTGTCGCGGCGGTCAGCACAACCAGCAGGGCCGGGCGTGCGTACTTCCGGAAGATTAGGGCAAGCAGAGTAACGACCACCAGGGATGCTACGTAAATCTGCAGCTGCGCCGACATGGACCACAGGTGTTGGAAGGGGCTGACGGTGGTGCGCACTGAGGTGTATTCGCGGCCGGAGTACGCCAGCTGCCAGTTGATGTAGTAGCCCAGGGAAGCCACTGCATCCTTTGCCATCTGTACGTGCACCAGGCGATTCATTAGAAGTAGCGAAGCCGCCAATACACTGGCGACCACCACTGCCAGCAGCGGGAATAGTCGCCGGATGATGCGGATCAGCGACTGAATGAAGGTAAGCCCCTTCGGGTTCTGCGCGTTGCGCAGCTGGCTGCCGAAGAAGAAGATGCCGCCGAGCAGCAAGAACACGTCCACGCCAGAGCTGACTTTGCCGACGAAGACGTGGAAGATCACGACCAGGCCGATGGCCAGACCGCGCAGGCCTTCGATGTCGTAGCGCATCGTGCTGGAACGTGCGCCGGACTTAGCTGGTTGTTTTACCTTTGTGGCGTTCGACTGCTCTGCCTTCTTGGCTGCGCTATCGTCCGCCGAAGAATTTCCCTGTGCCATAACTCGGATAAGTCTATTGACCAGGGGGAAAAATATCGAAACGACTCACCCGAGAATGCTCAAAGCTGCGACGGCGATCACGCCAGGTGTGGCAGGGGTTACTCGAAGTACACGTCCTCCAAAGACAGCGCTTCTGCAACGCTTGCCTGGTTGCGGGCAGTTTCTACATAGCGCGCCGCGTGGGCGATGAAGCCCTGACGCTCTTCCTCCGTCAGCTCGCGGCGCACCTTCGCGGGAAGGCCAGCGGCCAGGAATCCCGCCGGAATCTGCTGCCCTTCCAGCACCACCGCGCCTGCGGCGACGAGGCTGCCGCCTCCAATAGTGGAATCCGATAGCAGTGCCGATTGCATGCCAATCAGTGTTCCCGCCCCCACATGAGAGGAGTGAACCAGCGCCTGGTGGCCGATGGTCACATCGTCCTCCAGCACGCATTCCTGGCCGCGCTCCACGTGCATCACGGAGTTGTCTTGCACATTCGTCCGCTCGCCGATGCGGATTGCGCCCACGTCACCGCGCAGCACGCACCCGTAGAACACGGAGGAATCCGCCCCGATTTCCACATCCCCAATGATCGTCACGCCCGGGGAGATCATCGCGCTGCGGTGGATCCTCGGCGTCTTGCCCTGATACGGAAGAATAATCGGTGCTGCATTCATGTTTCCCACCCTAACTATTTTTGGACGCCCACGCTTCCCATTGCCTGGAATACCCCACCTAACCCTGCAGGATCGGTAGCGTTGACACCATGAGCGAGAACGTCACCAGTGAAAAACCAGTAACGATCCTCGTCGTCCACCACAGCCCGACCGAGAAGGCGCAGAAACTCGCCGACACTGTACTCGCGGCAGCACGCGCCGCCGCGGAGGAAGTGAACGCCGAGCTGAGTCCGGCCACAGGTGGAGAGCCAGGCAGGGAGCCAGGCGAGGGTGCAGGCCAGCCCGCCGTGCAGGTGCTGGAACGCCAGGCCCTGGAGCCGGATGTGGAGGAGCTCCGCGGAGCGGACGCCGTGATCCTGGGCACCACCGCCAACTTCGGATACATCTCCGGAGCCCTGAAGCACTACTTCGACACGGTCTACGTGCCCGTCCTCGAAGAGAAGAAAGCCACCCCGACCAGCTGGTGGATCCGGGGTGGCTACGATACGACGGGTGCGGAGAAAGCCATGCGCTCCATCCTCACGGGGCTGGAATGGGAAACGGTGGCTGAACCCGTCGAATTCACGGGAGATATCGAACCACACCTGGCGGAGCTAGAGGCTATGGCTCAGGCTGTGGTGGGCCAGGCTGTGGCGTCAATAATCTAAAGAGCCCTAAGGAAAGAGCTTGTTAGCGCAGGTCGGACAGGACGCACGCAGCGCCTGCGGCGGCGGTGGTGACGGTCAGAACGGCAGGCCAGGCGCCGATCTTCTTGGCTAGCGGGTGGGAAAGGCCAAACGCGGCAAGGTATCCGGCGGTCAGGCCCGTGGCAACACCCGCGCCAGCCTTAGCGTTCCAAGAGCGGGCAGCGTAGCCACCTGCAGCGGCCAGAATCACGCCACCGAGAGGGCGAATACCGGTCTCGCGGGCAGTCAGCCAGCCGCCGACCAGGCCAGCGATGACGACGGATGCGGTGTTGACTTCCTTAGCGGGCTTCAGGGAGGCGGTGGGCTTGAGCTTGTTCAGCTGATTCTTCTTCGACATGACTCCAACTCTACGCTGGTGAAAGGGGAGTAGTTTCGCAAATGAATTAGAAGTAGGACTAGGGTGGCAACCAGACCAAAGCTTTCTGCCCATCCGAGACCATGAGGAGGCATGTGTTCCATGGTTGAACGCATCGATACCCGGTTAACCAGACTATGGGGAATCGATAAGCCCATCATCGGCGCACCGATGGCGGGGCGCTCCGACGGCCACCTGGCAGCCGCAGTCAGCCGCGCCGGTGGATTGGGAATGTTCGGCGCCGGCGCGGGAACCAAACCCGAATGGATCCTGGAGAACGCACGCATCACCGCAGAGGCTGGACCCTACGGAATCGGCCTGATGGTGTGGGCGCTGGAAGACAACCCGGCCCAGTTCGATGCAGTGCTAGAGGCCAAGCCGAAGGTAGTGAGCCTGGGCTTCGGCGACCCCAAGCCCTACGTAGACCGCGCTCACGAGGCCGGGATCTCTGTCGTGGCTCCCATCAACACCATGGCGCAGTTGCGTCAGGCATTGGTCGCGGGTGTGGACGCCGTGTGTGTGCAGGGAACGGACGCCGGCGGGCACACCGGACACATCGGAACGCTGCCGCTGCTGCAGATCGTGATGGAATACATGCAGGTCAACGCGCCGGGCGTGCCGATCGCTGCCGCGGGTGGCATCGCCACCGGCAGGGGCGTGGCCTCCGTGTTGGTGGCAGGCGCCGACGCAGCATGGGTTGGCACCGCACTGCTGGCCTCCCCGGAAGCCGCCGGGGCGCCCGAGCTGCGACAGGCCGCGATCAAGGCCACGGCCAGCCGGACCGTGCTGACCGACATCTACGACCGCGCCGAAAAGCAAAAGTGGGATACGGAGCAGTGGCCCACCCGCACCGTGCGCAATGCATTCGTGGACGTGTACCGCCCGCTGTCCGAAGCGGGGGAGGTCACCGACGAGGAACTGATCGCGGCCCGCGCCGAGGGCGGGGACTTTGCCGACGAGTTGAAGCTGCACGCGGGGCAGGGCGTGGAGCTGCTACGGGCAGAGGTGCCCGCCGGTGAGGTCGTGCAGGGTATGTACGACGAAGCGCTGCACTGCCTCGGGCGTTTCTCCTAAGGAGGAAACCGCATGGACATCGACCGCGTGTACGACTGGCGCGACCGACAGCGCCAAGGTCTGTATTTAGTGGACCGGTTGTGGCCTAGGGGCGTCAAGAAAGAAAGCCTAGATTTGGCCGGCTGGCCGAAAGAACTAACGCCCAGCAGCGACCTGCGCCGAGAGTTCCACAATGGTTTGAGCTTTGCCGAGTTCCGCGAGAAGTACGTGGCGGAGCTGGAGGAACGGAAAGCCGCAGGGGAACTGGACGATGCCCTGACCGAATTGCGCGACTACCAGGAGCGGGCGACTGAGGAAGGCGCTCCGGAGCTCCTGCTGCTGTATGCCGCGAAAGAAAAAGAGCACAACCATGCGGTTGTGCTCCGAGATTGGCTGGCACCCCAGCTGGAAAGCTAAGGCGCCGGCTATCTAGCCAATCGCGCTAGAGGCGCTGGCGCGACAGGAAGTTCCAGACCTCCTGGGAAGCATCCGGAACGCGGTTCCAGGTGTGGTTCTGCGGGTTCAGAATCAGCTGCAGCTCCTTGCGAGCGCAGGGGTACACGTGGCGCTCGCCACCCCGGATGCGGGTGACGCGCGGCGGGTAGCCGCAGCCGTTACGCTTCGCGTAGCTACCCACCAGGTCGCGAACAGCCAGGTAGTGGGCGCCGTTGTGGCGGTAGCCACCGTTGATCTTCATCATCGTGTCGCCACGGCCATGCATGATCAGGAACGGGATTGCGCGGTTCTTGCAGCCCATGTTCACCGGATCGTAGTAAGCACCGCCGACGGCAGCGGCACCAGCGAAGACGTGCGGCAGGTGGCAAGCCACGACGGCAGTCATGCCGCCGCCGTTGGAGTGACCGGTGGCGTAGATGCGGCCACGGTCGATGTTGTAGGTGCGGTCGATCTCATCGATGATCTGCAGGATGAACTTCAGATCAGTGCCGCCCTTTACCACTGCGTAAGGGGCACCCTCCCAGCCGTGCTTGATGGACTCCGGGAAGATCTTGATGGCCTGCTGGCGAGCACCGGTCTCGTACAGGCGGGAGTAGCGGCGGAAGTTCTCCGGGGTATCGCGCCAGCCGTCGAAGCCGAAGATCACCGGAGTGGGACGCGCCGGGTTGTAGTGCGTCGGCATCTCCAGGATGTAGCGACGGTTGTAGCCAGCGGAACGGGTGTACACGCTGGTCTGGTGGCCGTTGCCAACACGCGGGGCCGGCTTGGCGGTGTTGACGCGCTGCGGGCCAGCCGGCTTACTTGGAGCCGGGGGCTGGAGCATGCGCTGCAGGTCAGCAGAGCCAGCGGGCAGTGGCGGTAGCTCCGGCATCGGGGGCAGCTGCGGCATGGGCGGCAGCTGGGGGAGTTGGGGGACGGAGCCCTGCGGGGCAGCGTTTGCCTCCGGTGCGTTGTAGGTAGCCACGCCCGCGGTACCGAACGCGGTGGCCAGCACCAGCGACAGCGCTACGGCAATGCGCTGAAAGGAAGACAAGAAGGAACTAAGAGATCGATTCACGAATGTGACTATACATATATGTGAAGAAGCTGCCAATTGGATTGGGAAATTCTGGCTAGCTGGAGTTGCTAGCTGAAGTTCGGGCCGTAGAAGTTCCTGCTCACGGTCGGTAGACTGGGCACCATGATTACTGAAACTCTTGCGGCAAACACTTTCCTACTCGCTGAAGGCTCTGCAGTGCCCCCGCTGGGCATGTTCGGTTGGATCATTATCGGTGGCCTGGCCGGCTGGATCGGTTCCAAGATCATGGGCACCGACGAGCAGATGGGCTTCTTCCTCAACATCGTCGTCGGCATCATCGGCGGCTTCCTGGGTGGCTGGGTTCTCGGCCTGCTGGGAGTCGGTAGCGGCGGCATGTTCTGGAGCTTCCTGACCTGCCTGCTGGGTGCCTGCATCCTGCTGTTCATCGTCGGCCTGGTCACCGGCAACCGCAAGAAGTAGGTAACCGCAAGAAGTAACTGCCGTTACGAGCTGGAGCCGGGGTTTAGCCCACCAGCAACATAGAAAGCGCACCTTCGCCCAAGCGTGCGCTTTCGTTTTCTAGGCCCAAGCCCAGCCACATTACGAGAAGCAGGATAATGAGCGCGCAGATGATAAGAATCAGCGTGCCAATAAGGAAATAGGAGCGGAAAGGGCCACTTTTGGACTCTTTCTGCAGAGGCGCCTCAACCGTCGGTTGGGGGCCTTTTTTCTGTGGGTCTACGGCCGGTGTGCCCGTCTCATCGACGAAGCCGCCACGTTGGACGGATACCGCCCGGAACGTGCCCGTATCGCGTTGCTGGCTTTCCATCGGTCTTCTCCGGTTCGTAGATCTTAGCGGTTCGTGCTGTTTCAGCTGCATGTTCAGTGGCGGCGAAATTTTGCATAACTTCTGCAGGGCTGTGTATAGCCCTACGAAAGCTTAAAGGGTAAGAGGAACGAACAGTCGAAACTGTTGGGTTTCTTTAAGCTTAGTATTGTCGCTTCTTTCGTTTCGGGGCTGTCCCAATTCCAGGGGTGTAATGCCAGGTGAGCCTCAAGTGTTCCACCCCTAAGTAGGGTTATTCACAGTCCGAGCTGTCTGTGGATAACCCTGCTAATTGGATGGGTTGGTGGCCGTCTTACACGCCAACCCGTCCCACCTTTTGGTTACGCTGTTGAATGTCTACCAGCGCTCGCGAGCGCGCACCAAATTCCGCACATCAAACACTGCACACTGAATTCCAGGCCACATGTTTGGCACATGTTCTTGGCCGTAGTTGAAAGGAACCCGATGGAAGGCCAACTTCTCACCACCAGCACCGGGCAGCTCGTCGATGAATCGGGAGTCGCCCGTCCGCCGTGGGCCTACCGCAGCGAGATTGAGCTGGACTACTACGACAACGAGTGGGGTCGCCCCGTCATCACCGAACACGGCCTGCTGGAGCGCATCGCCCTCGAAGGCTTCCAATCCGGGTTGTCGTGGGCCACTATCCTGCGCAAGCGGAGGGATTTTCGCTCTGTGTTCTTTCTTTTTGACGCCCAGCGCATCACCGAAATGAGCGAGCCCCAAAGGCGCGCTGCTCTGCAGGATGAACGCTTGATTCGTAATGCCCGCAAGCACGAAGCGCTCTACGAAAACGCCAAGGCGACGCTGGAGCTGCGGCGAGCGGAGGAATATCAAGAATTGCCGGAGGATTCGCCCGCCCGCGACGTTCTGGGCGGGGCGGCCAACCGGCTGGCGCCGGGTCTGCCCGTACTCGTGTGGTCGTTTACCCCGGCGGAGCACTCCCGTCCGACATCGCTGGATGGGGTGCCCTCGACCTCGCCGGAATCCAAGGCGCTGGCGAAGGAGCTAAAACGCCGGGGATTTCAATTCGTCGGCCCCACCACCTGCTACGCGCTGATGCAGGCTATCGGCATGGTCGACGACCGGGTGGTGGAGCCTGCGACTTAGAGTCGTGCGGCCAGCTCCACGGCCTGGCGGATCGCGCGCTTGGCGTCCAGCTCCGCGGCGACATCCGCGCCGCCGATGATGTGGACGTTAGAGGTGCCGTCCTGCTCGGCGTCGCTCTTCTCGGCACCCTCCGGGCGCACGGACTCCTGGCCCGTGCACAGCACGACCGTGTCCACGTTGATCACGCGCTCTTCGCGGTTCTCCTTGGTCTCACGCTCGATCTGCTCCAGCAGCTCCTGCTTTTCGGCGCGATCCAGCGTGCGGCCCTCGAAGGTGCCGGACTTGATCTGCTTGATCTTCTTCAGGGTGACCTGCGGATCCTCCACCGGGACGGTGATGTGCAGGCCGTCGGAATCGATCTTCTCGTAGGTCACGCTCACGATCTGCTCCGTGCCGCCCATGGCCACCGCCGCGCGGTGTACCCAGCCGGTCGTCTTGCCCAGCGTGCGGCCCATGCGGGTCGGCTTACGCTGCAGCATCACCACGCGGCGCTGCGGGCGCTCCGGCTGCGGGGAGGAGAGGTTGCCGTGCACATCCGAGTCCTCGACCACGCCCCACTGGCTGTTCCAGGAGGTCAGGGACTGCGGCGCGCCCTGGCGATCCTCCAGCAGGAACTCCGCCACGTCGTAGCCAATGCCGCCAGCGCCGATGACGGCGACGTACTCGCCCGGCGCCTTCTTCCCGGAGATCAGCTCGGCGTAGGTGGCGACGGTCACGCCGTCGATCTTGCCCTCTAGGCCTTCGTTCACGCCCGGGAACTCCGGGATGCGCGGGCGCACGCCCGTGGCCACAACAACTTCCTCGAAGCCATCGGTCTTAAGCTCCTCCGGGGTAACGGCCTTGCCGGTGGAGATGTTCACCTTCAGGCCCTCCAGGCGGTTGACCACCGCGTACAGGGCCTGCACAAACTCTTCCTTGCCCGGCACGCGCATCGCCAGGTTGAACTGGCCACCCAGGGTGTCAGCCGCTTCGAAGACGGTGACATCGTGGCCGCGCAGCGCCAGCGCCTCAGCAGCGAAGAGCCCGGCCACGCCACCGCCGATCACGCCGACCTTCTTGGTGCCCTGTGCGGGCAGCAGCTCCAGCTCGGTCTCGTAGGCGGCGCGAGGGTTAACCAGGCAGGTCGCCCGCTTGTTCTCGAAGGTGTGGTCCAGGCAGGCCTGGTTGCAGGCGATGCAGTGGTTGATCTCGGTGTTCAGGCCGCGTGCAGCGCGGTTGACGAACTCCGGGTCGGCCAGCAGCGGGCGAGCCATGGAGACCAGGTCGGCCTGCGGGGTGCCGGCGGGCTCGCCGTCGCCACCGTCCCAGCTGCCGTCGAGGATGGCCTCGGCAACCTCCGGGGTGTTGATGCGGTTGGAGGCCACCACAGGGATGTTTACGTGCTCGCGCACCTTCTGGGTTGCCCAGGCAAAGGCGCCACGGGGCACGGAGGTCACGATGGTCGGGATCTGCGCCTCATGCCAGCCCACACCGGAGCTCAGCAGGTCAGCCCCGGCCTCCTCGATCTTCTTGGCCAGCTGCAGGATCTCCTCCTGGCTCTGGCCGCCCTCGACCAGCTCCAGTACGGAGATGCGGTAGTCGATAACGAAGTCCTCCGGCACCTTTGCGCGGATGGCCTTAATGATCTCCACGGGGAAGCGCTGGCGGTTCTCCACCGAGCCTCCCCACTTGTCAGTGCGCTGGTTCGTGCGCTCCGCGAGGAACTGGTTAATCAGGTAACCCTCGGAGCCCATCACCTGCACGCCGTCGTAGCCTGCGTCAGCGGCGAGAGCGGCGGAGCTGGCGTAGGCGTCAATAAGCTTTTCAACGTCCTCGGTCGCGATCTCGCGGGCGGGGAAGGGGCTGATCGGCGACTGCGAGGCGGAGGCGGACTCCGCCATCGGGTGGTAGCCATAGCGGCCGGCGTGCAGCAGCTGTAGCAGGATCTTCGCGCCACCGGCGTGCACTGCGTCGGTGATCTCACGGTGAGCTTCGGCGATCTCCGGAGTGTTAAACGGAGTGCCGTAGGGAGTCAGGTTGCCCTCCAGGACCGGCGGGTAACCGCCAGTGACCATCGCGGCCACGCCACCTTCGGCGCGGGCGGCATAGAAGGCGGCGAGCTTCGGCACGTCCTCGATGGAATCCTCCAGGCCGGTGTGCATGGAACCCATGATCACGCGGTTGCGGAAGGTGGTCTTTCCTACCTGGACAGGGGAGAGGAGGGTCTTGTAGGCGGTGGCGGGATCCTCCACCGGGGTGGCGGTGAGAGCGGTGGCACCCGGTGCTGTAGTCAGCGGCAGCAGAGTGCGGACGGAAGCGTCAGTGGAGTTGTTGGAAGGCTGGTTCGTCATGGGCGCAATTATCTCTAACTGCGCAAAAACTTGTGGGGCTTTCGAGGAAACCAAGATCATTCAGGCTGCTGCGCGTTAAAGTATGTATCAAAATGTGAGTAATGTATGACGATCGTCGCAGTTCAGCGTGACTTCGATCACACATAAAGGTGAGGCTAGAAAGAGTAAGGCAAACCTAATTTTGTCTGCTCGTGCCGACGGGTGCACTCTAGATAACCCAAGACGAAATGGTGTGACCGGAACTACAGCTGTTTCTTGGAGGAGACTCACGTCACCACCAGACCGGCGGTCCGATTGCAACTTTATTCGCATATGCAAATGCAGTACTTGTGACGAAAGTTAGGCCGTAAATCATGAAAAACTACCCTGCACGCCAGGGTCTTTACGACCCCCAGTTTGAGCATGATGCGTGTGGTGTCGCCTTCGTGGCTGACATGCACGGCCGCGCGACACGCGACATTGTGGACAAGGGCATCCAGGCCCTGGTGAACCTGGATCACCGCGGTGCAGCTGGAGCGGAAAAGAACACCGGCGACGGCGCCGGCATCCTCATCCAGGTCCCCGACCGCTTCTACCGGGAGGAGATGGCCAAGCAGGACATCACCCTGCCGCCGGCCGGCCAGTACGCCACCGGCATCGCCTTCCTGCCGAACTCCCGCATGGCCGCGCTCGACGCGGTACGTGCCGTCGAGGCCATCGTGAAGGAAGAGGGCCTGAACCTCATCGGCTGGCGCGACGTGCCCGTCGACGACTCGAGCCTGGGCGCCATCGCGCGCGACGCCGAGCCGCTGTTCCACCAGCTCTTTATCTCTGGTGTTGACGCCAACGGTTCCCCCCTCGAGGGCCTCGAGCTCGACCGTCGCGCCTTCTTCGTCCGCAAGCGTGCAGAGCGTGAACTCGGCACCAAGGGTGCAGGCGAGGGCTCCGGTGGAGACACCGTGTACTTCCCCTCCCTGTCCTCCCGCACGGTCGTTTACAAGGGCATGCTGACCACCCCGCAGCTGCGGGAGTTCTACCTGGACCTGCAGGATGAGCGCATGGAGTCCGCGCTGGCCATCGTGCACTCGCGTTTCTCCACCAACACCTTCCCGTCCTGGCCGTTGGCTCACCCCTACCGCTTGGTTGCACACAACGGTGAGATCAACACCGTCCGCGGAAACGAGAACTGGATGCGCGCCCGCGAGTCCCAGCTGCGCTCCGAGGTGCTGGGCGATCTGGACCGCGTGCTGCCGATCTGTGATCCGGAGGGTTCGGATACCGGCCGCTTCGACGAGGCCCTGGAGCTGCTGCACTTGGCCGGCCGCAGCCTGCCGCACGCCGTGCTGATGATGGTTCCGCAGGCGTGGGAACGCAACCCGCACATCGACCCGCAGGTCCGTGCGTTCTACGAGTACCACTCCAGCTTCATGGAGGCCTGGGACGGCCCGGCCGCCATCACCTTCACCGACGGCACCCTCATCGGCGCGACCCTGGACCGCAACGGTCTGCGCCCGGGCCGCATCTGGATCACCAAGGACGGCCTCGTCGTCATGGCTTCCGAGGCCGGCGTGCTGGACATCCCGGACAGTGAGATCGTCAAGCGCACCCGCGTGGAGCCGGGCAAGATGTTCCTGGTCGACACCTCCCGCGGCTGCGTTGTGGAGGACGAGGAAATCAAGCAGGCTCTGGCCGACCAGCCCTACGAGCAGTGGGTAGAGGAGCACCTGGTCCGCGAGTCCGACCTGCCGGCCGCCGAGCCGATCGCCATGAACCACGAGCGCATCGTCCTGCGCCAGCGGGTCTTCGGCTACACCGAGGAAGACCTCGAGACCCTGCTGCGCCCCATGGCCGACAAGGGTGCCGAGGGCATCGGCTCGATGGGTACGGATACCCCGATCGCCGCCCTGTCCGACCGCCCGCGCCTGCTGTACGACTTCTTCGCGCAGCGTTTCGCGCAGGTGACCAACCCGCCGCTGGATAGCTACCGCGAGAAGATGGTCACCAGCATGTTCACCCAGCTGGGTGCGCAGGCGGATGTTCTTAACCCCGGTCCGGACGCCGCCCACCGTATCCACCTGGACAGCCCGATTCTGGGTAACCAGACGCTGGCCAACCTGGCGAATGCGGCGGAGAACGCCGAGGCCGCAGGCTCCGGCGTGGACTTGAGCGCCTTCAAGGCTGTGCGCATCCCGGGCCTGTACTCCGTCGCCCACGGCGGCAAGGGGCTGCGCGAGGCCATCAACCGCATTCGCCGCCAGGTCACCGAGGCGATCGAGGATGGCGCGACCATCCTGATCCTCTCCGACCGCGAGTCCGACGAGCGCTACGCCCCGATCCCGTCGCTGCTGCTGACCAGCGCCGTGCACCACCACATGGTGCAGGAGAAGACGCGCACCCGCGCATCGCTGGTGATCGAGTCCGGCGGAGCCCGCGAGGTGCACCACCTGGCCATGCTCATCAACTTCGGTGCGGATGCCATCAACCCGTACATGGCTCTCGAGACCGTTAATGAGATGGCCAACGACGGGCGAGTGGGCGTCACCGCAGAAGAAGCCGAGGAAAACTACATCAAGGCCGCGACCGCCGGCATCCAGAAGGTCATGTCCAAGATGGGCATCGCCACGGTGGCGAGCTACCGCGGCTCCCAGCTGGCCGACGTGGTGGGCCTGCACCAGAGCCTGCTCGACGAGTACTTCGTCGGCGCCTTCAGCCCCATCTCCGGCATCGGTCTGGACGAGATCGCTGACGACGTGGCCAAGCGCCACCGCGCGGCATTCCTGCCCCGCCCCGAAGAGCAGGCGCACCGCGAGCTCGAGATCGGCGGCGAGTACAAGTGGCGCCGCGAGGGCGAATACCACCTGTTCAACCCCGAGACCGTCTTCAAGCTGCAGCATGCGACCCGCACCGGCCAGTACCGCATCTTCAAGGAGTACACCGAGAAGGTCGACAAGCAGTCCGAGCGTCTGGCTACGCTGCGTGGCCTGTTTAAGTTCAAGTCCAACCGCCCGTCGATCCCGATCGAGGAGGTCGAGCCGGTCAGCGAGATCGTGAAGCGCTTTGCCACCGGCGCGATGTCTTACGGTTCCATCTCCGCAGAGGCGCACGAGACCCTGGCGATCGCCATGAACCGCCTGAAGGGCATGTCCAACTCCGGTGAGGGCGGCGAGGATCCGGCCCGCTTCGAGCCGGAGCCGAACGGTGACTGGAAGCGCTCCGCCATCAAGCAGGTGGCCTCCGGCCGCTTCGGCGTGACCAGCCACTACCTGAACAACTGCACGGACATCCAGATCAAAATGGCCCAGGGTGCGAAGCCTGGTGAGGGCGGTCAGCTGCCGCCGAGCAAGGTGTACCCCTGGATCGCCGAGGTGCGCGTGACCACCCCGGGCGTGGGCCTTATCTCCCCGCCGCCGCACCACGACATTTACTCCATCGAGGACCTGGCGCAGCTGATCCACGACCTGAAGAACGCCAACCCGGATGCCCGCATCCACGTCAAGCTCGTCGCCGAGCAGGGCGTGGGCACGGTCGCCGCCGGTGTGTCCAAGGCACACGCGGATGTAGTGCTGATCTCCGGTCACGATGGCGGCACGGGCGCCTCCCCGCTGACCTCGCTGAAGCACGCAGGTGGCCCGTGGGAGCTCGGCCTGGCCGAGACCCAGCAGACCCTGCTGATGAACGGCCTGCGCGACCGCATTACCGTGCAGTGTGACGGCCAGCTGAAGACCGGCCGCGACGTGATGGTGGCAGCCCTCCTGGGTGCTGAGGAATTCGGCTTCGCCACCGCCCCGCTGGTGGTCTCCGGCTGCATCATGATGCGCGTCTGCCACCTGGATACCTGCCCGGTGGGCGTGGCAACCCAGAACCCGGAGCTGCGCAAGCGCTACACGGGCCAGGCGGAGCACGTGGTGAACTTCTTCAAGTTCATCGCCGAAGAGGTCCGCGAGTACCTCGCCGAGCTGGGCTTCCGCACCCTGGAAGAGGCCGTGGGCCACTCCGAGTGCCTGACCGGCGGCGAGATGGAAGTCGATCACAAGACCGCGGGCAAGCTGGACCTGGCGCCCATTTTCGCTCGGCCGGACAGCCCCTTCATGCACCAGGACCTGCACCGCACCAAGGAGCAGGACCACTCGCTGGACAAGGCGCTGGACAACCAGATCCGTTCTGATGCGCAAGACACGATTCGCCGCGCCGCTGCGGGCGAGGACATCTCGATCGACCTCAGCTACCCGATCACCAACGTCAACCGCACCGTTGGCACCATGACCGGCTCGCTGATCTCTCGCGTTGCCGGCCGCGATGGCCTGCCGCAGGACACTGTGAACCTGCAGTTCACGGGCTCCGCAGGTAACTCCTTCGGTGCTTTCGCCACCCACGGCATGACGCTCACCCTTAACGGTGACGCCAACGACTACGTGGGCAAGGGCCTGTCTGGCGGCCGCATTGTCATCCGCCCGGCCGCCAACCACGCGGCGGAGGATACGACCAGCGACGTCATCGCCGGCAACGTGCTGGGCTTCGGTGGCGTGCAGGGCGAAATGTTCATCCGCGGCACCGTGGGCGAGCGCTTCTGCGTGCGTAACTCCGGCCTGACCGCCGTCGTCGAGGGCGTGGGCAACCACGGCTGTGAGTACATGACGGGTGGCCGCGTCATCGTCCTGGGCAAGATCGGCAACAACTTCGCAGCCGGTATGTCCGGCGGCATTGCCTACCTGGTGGATGACGGTAGTGGCGTCACTGACCGAATCAACACCGAGCTCGTCGACATCGAAAAGATCACCGACGAGGAAGAACTGCGCTGGGTCGAGCAGACGATCCAGACCCACCGCGACCTGACCGGATCTACTGTGGAGGTAAACGCCGCGGATCTGATCAAGGTCATGCCCCGCGACTACGCGCGTGTGCTCAAGACGATCGCACGGGCCGAAGCCGAAGGCTTGGACAACGACGGCATCGCCGCCGCAATCATGGAGGAAGTGAAGTAAATGGCTGATCCACGCGGATTTCTGAAGCACCGCCGCGAGTCGGCGGCACACCGACCCGTCCCGCTGCGCCTGCTGGATTGGAACGAGGTCTACGAGGACTTCTCCGACGACAAGGTGCAGACCCAGGCCAGCCGTTGCATGGACTGCGGCATCCCGTTCTGCCACGATGGCTGCCCGCTGGGCAACATCATCCCCGAGTGGAACGACCTGGTGCGCAAGGGCAACTGGCGCGAGGCCTACGACCGCCTGCACGCCACCAACAACTTCCCGGAGTTCACCGGCCGTCTGTGCCCCGCACCCTGCGAAGGCGCATGTGTGCTGGGTATCGGCGACGACCCGGTGAACATCAAGACCGTCGAGTACACCATCGTTGAGCACGCCTGGAAGGAAGGCTGGGTCAAGCCGATCAAGCCGAGCTTCAAGACCGGCCAGCGCGTGGCCGTCGTGGGCTCCGGCCCGGCCGGGCTGGCCGCCGCACAGCAGCTGACCCGCGCGGGCCACGACGTCACCGTCTTCGAGCGCGCCGACCGCATCGGTGGCCTGATGCGCTACGGCGTGCCCGAGTACAAGATGGAAAAGAAGTGGATCGACCGCCGTCTGGAGCAGATGGAGGCCGAGGGCACGAAGTTCGTCGTCAACACCTCGCCGACCGGCGAGCAGCTGAAGGAGTTCGACGGCGTGATCGTCGCCATCGGCTCCACCGTCGGCCGCGATCTGCCCGTCGTGGGTCGCGACCTGAAGGGTGTCTACCAGGCGATGGAGTACCTGCCGGAGGCCAACAAGGTCTGCGAAGGCGACCGCGAGGAATCCACCATCAACGCCAAGGGCAAGCGCGTGGTGATCATCGGCGGTGGCGATACCGGTACCGACTGCTTCGGCACCGCGCTGCGCCAGGGCGCCATCTCTGTGTCCCAGTTCGACATCACCCCGAAGCCGCCGAAGACCCGCGGTGCCTCCACCCCGTGGCCGACCTACCCGCGCATCTGGCGCGTGGCGTCCGCCCACGAGGAGGGTGAGTACCGCGTGACCGGCAACGAGTCCGCCGACGAGATCGCCGCCCTGGGCCTGGCCGAGCGCCAGCCGGGCGACGAGCTGGGCATCCGCCGCTACTCCATCAACACGGTGGAGATCACCGGCGACGGCGAGAAGGTCACCGGCCTGAAGGGCGCCGAGTGCCGCTTCGGCGAGAACGGCCTGGAGAACATCCCGGAGTCCGACTTCGAGATGGATGCCGACCTGGTGCTGCTGGCGATGGGCTTCGTCTCCGTCGAGGAGACCCCGGTGGTGCGGGACCTGGGCCTGCAGATCGGCGAGCGCGGCCGCCCCGAGCGCGACGACACCTTCCGCGCCCAGCCCACCAACGCTGAGTTCGCGGACATTCCGGTGTTCGTCGCCGGCGACGCGGGCCGTGGCCAGTCCCTGATCGTGTGGGGCATCTCCGAGGGCCGTTCCGCCGCCGCGGAGCTGGACCGCGAGCTGATGGGCGAGACCGCCCTGCCGCGCCCGATCAACCCGACTGACGTGGCGATGCAGGCTTGAGCCTAGCCGCTTACCTAGGGCTGCTCGGTGCCTGGGTGCTGGCCATTACGATGCCAGGCCCGGACACCGTGCAGCTCATTCGTTTGGGTGCCCGTTCGCGCCGCTCGGCGGTGTTCGCCGCGCTCGGAATCTGTACGGGCAACGTGTTGTGGCCGGTGGTCACGATGCTGGGCCTGGCCGCACTGATCGCGACCTTCCCGTGGATCCTGACGGTGTTGTACCTGTTCGGCGGCTGTTTTCTGATCTACATGGGCCAAGGCGCGTTCCGTTCCGGGTACGCGGATTGGCGCGCCCGGGCAGTCTTACCCACTGTGCCTCTTAGTGACGCCACCCGCGCCTCAACTGCCGACGGTGGAGCGCAGGCTACGGCGCGCGCACCGCTGGGGGACTTCTCCTCTTGGCGCCTGGGGCTTGCGACGAACCTCTCCAACCCCAAGGCGCTGCTGTTCTTCGGTTCGGTGTTCGCGCAGTTCATCCCGGTGGACGTGTCCTTGCTGGACCGGCTGCTGGTACTGGTTCTGATGACTGTCGTGGGTGTGGCGTGGTTCTGCGGATTCGCCCTGGCGGTGGCCGCGGGAGCGGAGAAGATCCAGCGGATCAACCCCTTCATCGAAATGGTGGCCGGCGTGATCTTCGTCGTGCTGGGCGCCTTCCTGGCCTTCGAGGGCGTGCAGATGCTGATGGGTAGCTAAAGCCCGCTAGACTGAGGCGCATGGAGTTTCCAGAGGTCAGCATTCGCGATTCCGAAATCAAGCTGGGGCAGTTCATCAAACTGGCGAACCTGGTGGAGACCGGTGGGGAGGCCAAGGAGGCCATCGCCGCCGGGGTTGTGCAGGTCAACGGCGAGGTGGATACCCGCCGCGGTAAGACGTTGCGCCCGGGCGACGAGGTGACCCTGGTGGATGCGGACACTGGCGAAGTGCTGGCAGGAGCCGTGGTGGCTGGCGCGAGCGGCGCGGCGGGTGCTGGCGCTGCTGCGAATGGAACGGAATCCGACGATGACCTCGGGGAATACTTCGACGAGTCCACCGCAGACGATGATTTCGACCCGGAGAAGTGGCGCAACGTCAGCCTGGAAGACGTCCGCGAGGATAACGCGATCTAGCGCTAGCTGAATGCCTGGCCGGTGGAGGCCGGGTGGCGTCAAAAAGAAACAACAGTTAGCCCCCAACAAGAGCACAAGCAAGAACACAAGAAAGAGCAGTGGAGGAACCATGCCCGCAATGATCGCTCAGCCCGGAATGCCCGTATGGCTGGACCTAGCCAGCACCGATGCGGCAGGGGCGGAGAAGTTCTACAGCGAGTTGCTGGGCTGGGAGTTCGAGCAGGTCTCCGATGGCTACGCCGTGGCGAAGAAGCAAGGCATGCCGGTGGCGGGTATCGCGCAGATCCCGGAGGGCAACCAGTCCGTGTGGGGAGTGCTGCTGTACACCCCGGATGTGCAGCAGGCGCATGACAAGGCCGTGCAGGCGGGGGCGAAGTCCGTGCTGGAGCCGCAGGACCTGGGCGACCGTGGCGACATGGCCGTCATCGTCGACCCGTCGGGGGCCACGGTCGGCCTGCGCAATCCCGCGGACGAGCATGCGTTGATCGCCGCGGGCGAGCCCGGCACCCCGGTGTGGTTCGAGCTCATGGTGGCGCAGAACTGGGATACGACGCTGGAGTTTTACCACGAGCTGGCGGGCTGGGATATTAAGGCCGCAGGGGACGGTGCAGAGGATGGCGCAGGGGAGGGGGAGTTCCGCTATGCCACCGGCGAGTTCGACGGCGCGGCAGTGGTTGGTCTGTGGGATACCTCCAAGCTGGAGGTGCCGGGGATGTGGACCGTTTACCTGGGCGTGGCGGACGTGGACGCCGCCATAGCCAGCACACCGGAGCTGGGCGGAAAGGTGATCCGCCCGGTTTGGGAATCCGAGTTTGGACGCATGGCCACCATCGAGGATCCGACGGGTGCGTTGGTGAACCTCTGCGAGATTGAGGAGTTCGTCCCCGACGAGGACGCGCACGAGCCGGACCTGCTGGCCCCGGAGAACTTCCAGGCGTTCTAGCGCGCCGGGCTGGCGGGCGCTGCTACCAGATGCAGACGCGCTCGTCCTCGGCGAGCCACATTCCGTCGCCCTCGGAGACGTCGAAGGCCTCGTAGAACTCCGCGATGTTGCTGGAGACCACGTTGCAGCGGAACTCCGCCGGCGAGTGCGGGTCGATGGAGGCGTACTGAGCCGCCATCTGCGGGCGGATCGCGGTCTGCCAGATCCGCGCCCAGCGCAGGAACACGCGCTGCAGGGCGGTGTACTCGGCGGTGTCCGGGTTGCCCTCGGCATCCACCAGCCCCTCGACCGGCAGCTTCTCCGCCGTCTCGAAGGTCTTCCCCTGGTCCGCCAGGTAGCGGCGCAGGGCCACGATGGCGATTCCCAATCCGCCGAGGTCACCGATATTCTCGCCCAGGGTGAAGCTGCCGTTAACGGTGTGCTCGGTGATGCCGCGCTGGCGCAGGCCCGTCGGCACCAGGCCATCGTACTGGGCCACCAGCTTGTCGGTCAGCGCGGTGAAGGCCTCGCGGTCCTCCTCGGTCCACCAGGAGTTCAGGTTTCCGTCGCCGTCGTACTTCGACCCCTGGTCGTCGAAGCCGTGGCCGATCTCGTGGCCAATCACCGCGCCGATGGCGCCGAAATTGCCGGCCATGTCCGCCGCCGGGTCGAAGAACGGCGGGCGCAGGATCGCCGCCGGGAAGGTGATGTCGTTCTTCACCGGGTTGTAGAACGCATTCACCGTCTGCGGGGTGGTGAACCAGGTCTCGTTGTCGCTGGGCTTGCCCAGCTTCGAGACCTCGTAGTTGTGGTTGAAGCGGCTGGCCGCCCGCACGTTCGCCAGCAGATCCGCGCCTGTGGAGCCGAATTCCAGGCCGTCGAAGTCACGCCACTTATCCGGGTAGCCGATCTTCGCCTCGAACTTCTCCAGCTTCGCCAGTGCCTTTTCGCGCGTCGCGGGGGTCATCCAGGCCAGTTCGCTGATGCGCTCGCGGTAGGCGGCGATCAGGTAGTCCACCAGCTCCAGCATCTTCTGCTTGTGCTCCGGCGGGAAGTGCTCGGCGACGAACTTCTTGCCGACTTCCTCGCCCACGGCACCTTCGACCAGCGCGACGCCGCGCTTCCACCGCGCCCGCTGCTCCGTAGCGCCGGACAGGGTCCGCCCGTAGAACTCCCAGTTCCGCAGGTTCACCTCCGTCGGCAGGTATGCCGCGCTGCTCAAGATCACCCGCCAGTAGGCCCACAGCTTCCACTCATCCAGGCCGCTGAACTGCGGGTTTTCGCCTCCGCCGGTGGCCATTGTCGCGACGTGCTCCAGGTAGCTGGGCTGGCACACCACGATCGTGCCCCCGCCCGCGCTCTGCGTATCCACGCCCGTGGCCGCCAGCCACTCGCGGAAGGGGAAGCCCGTCGGCAGATCCTCGACCTTTGTCGGGTTATATGTCTTCTCCGCATCGCGGCTGGCCACGTTGTCCCAGTGCCCGCGCGCCAGCTCGGTCTCGAACGCGCAGATCGCATCCGCCGCCGCAGCCGCGCCCGCATCCGCATACTTTCCGGGCAGCTCCAGTTCGCTGACCAGCCCCAGCATGTCCTCTACGAACTCGCGATAGGCCTCGCGGGTCGGCGCGTGCTGCTCCTCCCGGTAGTACGCCTCATCCGGCAGACCCAGCCCGGTCTGCACCAGGTAGGCGCGCTGAATGTCCTGGCTGGAATCCTTTTCGATCCAATACCCCGCAACACCACCGGTGCCCTCCATATCGAGCCTGCCGAGCACCTTGGCCAGGTCGCTGACCGAGGTGGCGTCACTAATAAGACCCAACGGCTCCCGCAGTCCGGCCAGACCCGCGGCGGCGATGCCCTGCACGTCCATAAAAGAGGAGTACAGCGCGCCCACGCGGCCGTTCGGCTCGTCGGAGGCGGCGGCCTCTACGATCTCGCGGACCTCCTGCTCAGCGAGGTCGCGCAGCTGGTGGAAGGTGCCGTCGACGGGGCGGTCGCTGGGGATCTTGTGGGTCGCCAGCCAAGTGCCGTTCACGTGGCGGTACAGGTCCTGCGCCGGTGATGGCTGGGTGGGCTCGCCGGCCTGGTTCTGAGGCGCGGCCTCGGAGATGTCGTCCGGGATTTCTACAGCGTTAGTTTTTGCAGCGTTGTTTTCTACCATGCACACCACCTTAGACACCGCCGCGGACAGGGTGTCCCGCACAATGGTTAGGCTATGGCGTATGTTCCATCATCCCGCGCCACAGGGCCCGCCGCAGCGTCCGTCACAGGGGCGACCAGCCCGCCAGCCACAGCGACCGATGGCTCCGGTTCCTCCGGTGCCAGCCCGCCCCGCGCCACCCGCAAAGCCTGCCAAGCCCGCCCCACCGACCACATATCGCCCCGCACCGACCAGTCCGAAGCGCCGCGGTGCGTATTCGGCCTATCTTTTAGGGACACTGTTGTTGCTGGTTGGGGGTGTCTTTATTGTGGACGCCACCCTGGAAGACGAGCCCCAATCCCTGACCGTCGCGGAAGGGATGGCGGACTCGGTCCTCACCTATTCCGAGTGGCCACTGCGGTTTGCCTCCCTGGAGGAATGCCACGATTCGCCCGGCCTGGGGCGCCCCGGAGTGATGGAATTGGATTGCGATGGAGAAAGCTACGGAGTGACCGGCCTATCGGGTGTGGACGTGAAAGGCGGCGAGGAACCCATCTCGCAGGCCGTGAACCGCGCCGTGCGTGCGATAGTTTTCCAGGACGGTGTGAACCTGCAGTCGATCGACGTGCTGGGCAAGATCTCGGAGGAAAACCGGGAGCAGTTGAAGAAGATGCATGTCAAGCAACTGCGCGTGACGGATACCTACAAGCTGGGGGAGAAGCGATTCGTGGCGGTTGCGTTCGTGAGGGATCCGGATGCGGTTCCAGAAGAGGGCGCGGATGCTGGTGCCGGTGCGGACAATGGCGCCGGCGGGGAGCCCAATAGCGAACTGGAGCACAGCCTCGAACCCGACGGCACGGCCCCGATAGTGGTGGTGCAGATGCCGGTGAAGTCGGCGTCAATCAGAAAGCAGTTAGAAGAGATCGACGAGTTCGTGCGCGGCGTCAGCTTGGACGACAACGCAGAAAGCGCAGGTGAATCCGATGTTTAAGGTGCGCAACTACCGCGTGTTCGAGGTGCCACTAGAGTTTCACTTGAAGCATCCGCCCCAGCAGCGGCCGAAACTGCGACTATTCCGCGACGGCTGGCTGGCGGCGTACTGGCTGCTGGTGGTTCCGAGCCTCGTGATGTCCGGGTTTCTGCTGATCGGCAATAACCCCTCAACGGTGAGTCCGACGCTGGGGCTGGTGCTGCTGATCGGCGCGCTGCACCTGGCGGGGGCGCTGCTGTTGGTGTGGGCGCTGCCGATATATAGGGGCACACCCAAACGGCTGGCTGCGCTGGCAGTGCTGTGGGGTGGGGCGGCCTCCGTGGTGCTGGCGGCGGTGGTGATTCAGCCACCGGTGGTGAGCACCGTAGACAAGCTGGGCTGGCACGGGCTGACGGCCAGCTTTGGAGGCGCCTACCCGGAGGAGATCGCTAAGGGGCTGGGCATCTGGCTTCTGCTGTGGATGGGGCGCGCTTGGTGGAACCGCCCGTGGCACGGCATTATCGCCGGATTGCTGGTGGGGCTGGGTTTCGAGGTCTTCGAGAACATGATGTACGCGATGATGCTGGCGGTGATGGATCCGGTGTCTGACATGCAAGGAGCCTTGTCGACGTACCTCGTGCGCGTGATTGCCGGACCTGCCAAGCACATGATGTTCAGCGCGCTGGTCGGCTATGGGATCGGCCTGGCGATGTTCGTGGGAGCGAAAGCGGGGAAGCCGCGCGGTGTCGCCTGGCGCCTGGGGGCGGTCGTGCTGTGGGGCGGTCTTGGCTTCTTGACGCATTTTGCGTGGAATATTCGCTGGCTAGATGTGTCGCCGGTGTTCCAGCTGCTGTGGATGGGCTTTGTCTGGGTGGCGCTGGCGGCGCTCGCAGTATGGGCGATTGTGTGGACGAGTGTGGAGTTTCTGCGGTGGAAAAAGCGCGGTGTTTGCCCAGCTGTGACGATATACCAGCGAGTGTGATAAAAATCACACAAGGGCTTGAGCAGGGATTTCCTGGCCAATGGTTTCATAGGGTGAAAGATGTGCCCCATGGGGTTGATGTGAATGATGTGAAACGTGTGGTTCTTGGGTATGGTGTGATTCATGATTTCACTGCCATGGCGCCGCTCCACGCGCACGTCCGTACCGAAACGCCTCACCGCAACGGCACTCGCTGGCTCCGCTTTGACGGTGGCAGCGCTCGTCGCCACCGATGTTGTTCCCGTCCCCTCGTGGGCGCTGAATGGCATCGACGTTGCCTCCCACCAGCACCCCGGTGGCGCAGCAATCGACTGGACTGCCGTGAAGCAGTCCGGCCAGTCCTTCGTCTTCGTGAAGGCGACCGAGGGCACGTCCTACACCAACCCGGCGTTCACCACGGACTCCGCGAAGGCCCAGCAGGCTGGCCTGGTTCCGGGTAGCTACCACTACGCCCGCCCGGGCAGCGGCAACCCGCGTGCCGAGGCTCGCCACTATGCCAGCGTTCTGGCCACCGGCGTGCAGCCCTCGCTGCCCCCGGTTCTGGACCTGGAGGAGCACGAGGGTCTGAACCCGACCCAGCTGCAGAACTGGGTCCGCGAGTGGATCGACGAGATTAAGGTCCAGACCGGCCGCGATCCGATCATCTACACCTACTACAGCTTCTGGATCCAGCGGATGGCCAACACCACTGAGTTCTCCGAGTACCCGCTGTGGCTGGCCTACTACCGCGACACCCTGCCGGATAAGATCCCGGGCGGTTGGGACCATGTCACCTTCTGGCAGTACTCCGGCTCTGGTCGCGTTAACGGCGTGCAGACCCAGGTGGACCTGAACAAGTACTACGGTGACGACGCTGCCCTGAACGCCTTGGCATCCGGCATGCCTGCGGATACCGCTGCAGGCCAGGCTTCCGAGGCGATGGATCCGATGCGTCCTGCCGTTGAAGGCGAGGCCGAGATCGCCAACAAGATTGAGCACGCCACCGGGGTGAATGTCCCGCTGGCATCCGACTTCATGATGCAGCTGCTGGGCGTTATCGGTGGCCGCGTGTCCCCGGACGTTCTGCTGACTCAGGGTAAGCAGCAGCTGCAGGGCATGGATCCGGCACAGGTCGCAGGATCCGCTGGCGGCCCGGATCAGGGTGCCCAGGCAACCGGTTCCGTGAAGACTGCCCAGGAGATTCTGACTGCCTACACCGCACTGTCCGGCGCACTGAAGGAGTTCAACGCTGGCGGTAACAAGCTGCCGGTCGAGGCCATCCTGAAGCTGATCCAGGGCTACGCACCGGGCGCTGGCGACCAGGGCGGCACGGTGAACATCGGCCAGGTTCTGAGCCTGCTGCAGCAGTTCGGCGGTATTTCCAACTGGAACGCCAAGCTGGAGAACGGCGAGGTTAAGCCCGACGCGAATGCCTTCGCTGAGCTGGCCGACGCCGCCAAGTCCGCGAACCCGGACGGCTCCGCGCCGACGGATGCTGCCGCCGCGCCGGCCGCTGGCCAGGCCCCCGCTGCAGGCCAGGCCCCGGCCGCTCCGGTTCCGCCGGCAGCCCCGGCTCCCGCTGCGAACTAAGCGCATGGTGCTTCCGCGCTAGGGAGCTAGCGGCTAAAAGAGAGAAGCGTCGCCCTGACCGGGCGGCGCTTTTTGCATCCCTATCCCGCTCTTGCACCCCTGTCTTGCTCTTGCTCGCACCCCACGCTCTTGCGCCTTTCCGCGGTCGCGCACCCCTGTCTCGGCGAGCTGCAACCGGGGAATGTCCCAAATTTTCCACTCTGTTTTTATAACCATCTATTTCCGCAGGTCAGAGCGGTGCAAATTTTTGCTGCAAAGGCGCTACTCGTTGAAAGTGGAAGATTTGGGACATCGTCCCCCTAGCGCGAGGCATCCGCCGATGCATCGCGGCACTGCGGCATCGGAGGATCGGGGCAGTGCGGCAACGGGGCACCGCGGCATGCGGCTGGGGAGTCCTCAGACCGTGGAGGCTGCAGGGCTCCTAGGGGCATGCATAAGTGCCAGGGCATGAAGGGGGACCAAGGCATGAAAAAGGGCGGGATGGTAAACCACCACCCCGCCCAGCCCTGCTCAGTGGCCGGCCCTGCGGAACCTAGTCCGAGAACTTCATCGGCCCGTTGTACCAGAGCCCAGAGCGCTTATCCGTCTCCGTATCCAGCTTCACCGGCTTCGGCTTATCGCCGTTCGCATTCGGGAACGGGGTCAGCTTGTCCAGCACACCCCAGTCCCGCTGCCAGTCGTCCTGCAGGTAGGTCGGTACCTCTTCGGCCTGCGAGGTCATCTGCACCAGCCCGTAGGAGCCACCGCCGGAGTAGTCCATCACTGGCGTGTGGTTGCTGCGCACGTCGTGGTCCGGCGAAATGCGGAACTCTGCTGCCTCTGCCACACCTGCCCAGTGGTCATACGGCTTCTGGCACGGGAACTGGAAAGCGATGGTCCAGTCCAGCAGTGTCGGTGCTTCGGAGCCCACGTAGTCGTTCAGCGACTCCATCTCCGGCACGCGCGGCGGCGTAATGGCAATCCACTGCGTAGGCGTCAGGTTCGGATCGTTCGCCACAATGCGCACCGAGTCCGCATCCTCCGGCACCTGGTCCATCGGGATGCGCAGGTTACGCCACTCGGGCGCGTAGCCCGGATCCAGCGGAATCTGCTCGCCGAGCACCTCAAAGTCCTCAGCCTTCTTGGAACCTCCGGACTTGCCGAACTGGACCTTGATCTCCTGGCCGTACTTGAAGATGCCGTCCATGTCGAAGTGTCCGACCTGCCCGGCCACGCTGAATACCAGCAGCGGCAGGCCCTCGCGATCCTCCGGCAGGCTGTACCAGCTGGTCGTAGTGTTTGCGGGCGTCTGCAGGCCCTCGGTGTACGAGCCGACCACTGGCACCTTGTTCGCGTCAATTCCGAACGGCAGCACGGCATAAGATCCGTTCACGCCCTTGGTGGCCTTCAGGCCGCCGGTGGTGCCGGATGCGTCGCTGCCGTCGTTGCGGTCACTGCTGCTCGTCTCTTCCTCGGACTTGTTCGTTGCCCTATCTTGTGACGCCGCATTCTGCGTGTCTCCCTGGTCAGAGGAAGCGTTCGTGTCGTCGGAGCCGGAATCCTCGCTACGGAACTGGTCGGAAGAGCCCACCGTGGCCTGGGAGTCGCCGGTGGACTTGGAGTCGATCTTGGCGGGGATGTTGTTCGGCTCGAAGCCGCGACCCCCGCCGCTGGTCAGGGATTCCTTCAGGGAGCTACCGTCGGCAGGCTGGAGGAAGGAGTCGTTGGTGTTGGTTTCCACCAGAACATCCGCAGCCTGGTTACAGGTCTGGCCCGTGAGAGCCATCATGTTGCCCTTGCCCACGGAGTAGGCGGGCCACTGGCTGACCATGCCCTTCGTCAGGGAGGCCAGGGTGAACACGACCGTGAAGGCCGTCAGCACGGCGATTGGCGCGGCCGTCAGGCCGCGGAACTGGTGGAGCTTCTTAGTCTCGGCCCGTTCAAGATCTGCCACTTCCGATTCGGTGGTGGCACGGGCGCGTTTGGCGTCCGCAAGAAAGCCAACGATCACACCCCAGAAAAGAACCACGACAGATACAGCAAGCATCACGGTGCTAGCGGTGATACCAGAGAGCTGCACCGGCTTATCCCACCACGGCACGCCGTAGGAGGACAGGTACCACCAACCGTTCGGGCCGGCGAGGGTGAAGGCGAACAGCATCAGGGTAGAGCCCAGGAACAGCAGTTGGTTGCGCCTGGTCTGCAGCGCGAATCGCGAGGCGGCAACGGCTGCTAGAGCCGTCAGCGCAGCACCGATACCCGCGAACACGCCGAAGTGGTGGGTCCACTTGGTGGGCGTGAACGTCATGAAGAACAGCGTGCCCAGAATGATCAGCAACAGGCGGGTGGACGGAGCCTTAGCGGCACCGGTGATGCGCCCGTTGCGCAGCATGGCAGCCACGACGATGCCAATGCAGAAGAACAGCATGACCATGGTGAAGCGGCGCGGGAAGCTGCCGTCGACGGTCTGCTCCATGAGGGCTTCGTAGCGACGGAACTCCTCGAACCACTGCATAGACGGGCCGATTTCTCCGCGCAGCTTGATGGCCTCGGTGACGGTGCGCAGCGTCTGGTCTGCGAACACAGCCGTGAGGATCGCGGTGCCGGCGGCCAGGAACGGCGCGATCTGCGCCAGGATGGCCGCAATGACCGTCTTCTTCGGGGCACCCTTCGGTGCGCCCAACAGAGGCAGGCGGCGGGTGAGAATGCGAATCAGCGTGCCCAGGGAGGCCAGCAGGGCCGAGACGGCCATCAGGCCAGTCGGGCCCGCTCCCAGCGCCAGGGTGGCGATGATCGTGCCGACCGCGGCGGGTAGCAGGCGGTGGGTGGCGATGGCGCGTTCGAAGGAGACCCAAGCCAGCAGGGAGAGCACGGCGATGATCGGCTCCGGGCGCGTGCCGTTGTTGAAGGTCATCCAGAACAGCAGGAATGTCGCCGCCATGGTCCAGTGGGCGACTTGGCGCTGGTTGATCTTGGCGCCGAGGCGCGGCATGACCTCACGGGAAAGGACCAGCCACGTGACGATGCCCGCGATCAAGGAGGGCAGGCGCATCCAGATGGATGCGGAAGAGATCTGCGTCATCAGCGCCAGCAGGTCGTAGAACGGCGAGCCGAAGGGGGATTCCGGTACGCCGAACCACCGGTAGTAGTTGGCCATGTAGCCGGACTCGTGGGAGACCTTGGCCATGGTCAGCAGGTAACCGTCATCGGAGGTGTTGGCGCCGACGAAGTACCAGGCCAGCAGGATGAAGCCGACCACGCCGTCGAGCGGTCGGGGCTTCCACCAGTTGCGGTGGAACAAGCGGCGGGACGTGGTCCGCTTGTCGAGGATATCGATGCGGTACAGGCAGTACAGGGCGATCGCGGTGGCGATGATGCCTACGAAGATGGCCAGGTACTTGATAGCCGACGGGGAAGAGGTAAAGCGCGAATCGACGGTGACGTGTGCCTGGAAGCCCGCGTCGATCGTGTTGTTGGCGTTCTTCTCCGTGTTCTTGATGTCCGTGTAGATGCCGGTGAGGGCGGGGCGAACGTCGGCATCGATGGTGGAATCCAGCGCGTAGTGCAGGTGCTTGTCTGCGTCCGGGACCCAGGCGCGGGTGGATTCGTAGTTGGAGGTGATGCGCAGCTGCGCGTCGTCCGGCAGCTTCTGCAGGGCGTCCTTGTTGATGGACAGCGGAACGACGTTGCGCACGACCACGTCGAGGTTGTCGTCGGTGGAGCGGACGAACAAGCCGCGGAGGGTGGCCTCAGTGGATTCTGGCGGGAGGGTGGACAGGACATTTGTCGCACCTTCATCCAGGTTGCGCACTTCCTGGATCGGAACCGTGATGTCTACGTCTTGGGGGACGTAGGAGATCAGGGGCGCCTGGACGGAAGTGAGTTCATCGTCCTGAGGCCAGTTGAACGAGGACTGTACCTGGTTTACAGGCAGGAAAGGCAAAGATACGAACATCACCATGCCGATGAGGCCGGAGACGATGGACGCTAACTTTAGTTTCCCTGTTGGCTGCTGAACTTTAGACACAACAGGTAATTGTAGGCCACGGCCGGGCTAACACAGAACTCAATTAGCCTATTCGCCGGGATTTCTGTTAATTCCTGTTACTCAGGGAGCTTTTTGTGACGCCACCTACAGTGTTCACCTAGCGCTGGCGCACTGCGATGACAAACGGTCCGACCTGGTGCAGATTCCAGCCCTCGGAGAACGCGGAGGCGTCGAAGTGGATCGCGCGGAAACGCACGTTCGGCTGGCTGGGGTAGATGTCATCTGCCACCAGGTAGGTAAATGTGCCGTCGGCGGTGGTGCTGTCAGCGCCGTCGGTGTCGTCGACGTCGTCACCGCTGCTATCGGGGGAATCCAACTGCCCGCGCATGAGTAGCGCATCGGGTGCCTTCCACCCATTTGCTTTCTCTGCGTTGTCCATCGCAGCCAGCAGGTCCTTGGGATCCGTGATCTTGCTCCAGCCCTCGATCTCCTCGTTACGGCGAGCGAAGTCGCCCAACGGGTTGGCATAGTGTGAGGTAAAGGCCTGGTAGGCGTGGTACGGATAGTAGGCCATGAAGCTCTTCTCGTCCGTGAGCAGCACCTTGCCGGATCGGCCGCCGAGCTCCTCGGAGAGCACCTCGTCTACCTGCGAGTAGTACACGGCGGAATCGCCCGGAAGCTTGTCCGCACGTTTCCCATCGCCGTCGGTATCGGTGTAGGCGGTGTCGATGTGGTTCTCGTGCTCGAAGGGGATCTGCGTCGCATAGTGAATGCCACATACGGCCATCACGATAGCCATTACGCGGCTAATCAGTACGCCGTTCCTAGGCATGCGGCCCGCCGCAGCCGTGAGCTGCGGAACATACACCAGTCGCCAATCTGCGATGGCCAGCACGCCCGAAACGGCGAGGATAATGCTGATTGGTACGGCCATGCGGAAGCCCAGCAGCGTGGTGCCGAAGACCGTCATCAGCAGCGACAGGATCACCCATGCGTAGCAGACGAGCAGGCCGAGCGTCAGGGCGCGAACGTCGCCGTCTTTACGGCGGAAAACCATCCAGATCAGCGCGATGATGGAGAGGATGCCAATGGCCGCAGACTCGAAGAATGGGGTGGGCACCTGTGTGGCAACTTCCGGCAGGTAGTGCTGCGCGGTGCTGGTGGATCCATGAGTCTGGGTGACCAGGCTCCATAGGTATGGTGCCCAGCCCAGCAGGGCGATGGCGATGGAGCCGGCGCCGATTGCCACCAGGCGGATCAGCGGTTTGATGCCGCGTACCATAACTGCGCCGACTACTGCGAGTACCACTACCGTCAGGGCGGATGCGGCTGTGTACAGCGTATAAAGGTTGGCCGAAAGCCCCAGATAGATGATGGATCCGACGAGCGCGGCGCGCCCTCCGTGCAGCGCGCGCCGGGCGAGGACAAACGCCGGTGCCATGCCCATTGCCACAATCGCCGCGTAGGGTTCATCGCCGCCGACCGTCAGGGTAACCGTCACGGTCACTAGTGCCAGTGCGCTGGCGATAGGTAGTGAACCGCAGATGCGCTGCCACACCGGCACCAGCATGCTGGCGGCCATCGCCATCGTGATGAGCGCCCAGGGCTGCATTGCCACCCAGCCGGCCAGGCCAAAGGTGCGGGCGAACAATCCGCCGCTGAAGAACCACAGGCCAGGGTAGAAGGAAGGCTGGTCGATGTATGCCATGTCCTCCCAGCCCAGCTGGTTGGTCATGCGGGTGAGGAACTGCGTGCGAAACGCCTGGTCTACGCTGATTCCGCCGAGGTAAAGCTGGGTTGCCGCCAGCGGGATACCCAGCGCTGCCAGCACCAGCACGGCCGGTGCAAGGTGCATGATCAGCTGCAGTAGGACGGAGACCCACCCGCGCAGAGCTGGCCGTTGCGATCCCCGTGCACCTAAGCCCTTACCTCGCGCATCTTTGCTCCGCGCGCCCTTGCCCTGCGAACCAGTAGCCTGCCCGCTGAGCATCCACTTCGCCGGGTAGACCCACCAGTAGCAGGCCAATCCGGTGAGCACGACCAGGATGGTGATGGCCGCGGTAGTTAGTCCGCGCAGCACGAAGCTATTGTTAAAAGCGGGGAAGTTCGTGTGCGCCATCAGGTACCACCCCAGGGTGGTTCCGGCGAATGCAAGCGCACCGGTCACAACGAGGCGCACGAGGGTTTGGCGGATGGACAGCGCGTCCTTGGTGAAGGGAACCGTCCGATCAGCCTGCGTGGCGGAACTTGAGCTCATTGCTTCATTCTTGCACACGCCCCGGACAACCCCAGCTGTCCGAAGCCGTGTGCGCGGGTCGCGTCCGTCACGCCCCGCTCAGTCAGCGCAGCATGATTGCCCTAATTCCGGAGTGGAATCCGTCGCGCAGGCCCACGCGCTGTGTTTCGGAGAGCGTGTACTCGTGCAGAGTCTCGCAAGCAAACTGCAGCAGTGGCCGGTCGATCTCCGGGGGCAGCCCGCCGCCCGACAGCAGGTGGGCGTTGTCGCGCTGTTCCTCGTTCGCCACGTTGTCGTACCACCACACCGCGTATTGCTGGCCAATGTCAGACGGGCTCTGCTCGCCCGCGGTCGCCCACACCTCGTTCGGCAGCGGCACGTAGCGGCTGCGCAGCTTGCGGTGGCGCGCCATCATGCCGGGGTTCGGACGCGGCTTCGGCTTGGGTGCTTCTGTTTCTTGTGCTTCTGCCGTCTTATTTTGTGACGCCGCCGTGCCCGGCTCGGCCGCCGCCTCAGCCGACGTACTGGGCTCCGTCGCTGCGGGTCGTACGCTGTCTGCATTTTGTGCAGCTTCGGCCGCATCCACCGCCTCAGCTGCAGTTTCCGTGGCGGGTTGGGTTGCCGGGGTTGGGGTGGCCTCCTGGTTCACGCTCGGATGGGTGGCGCCCCGGGAGGTAGCGGCTGGGCCACTGCGCACTGGTTCTGGAATCTGGGGAGTACCCGGAGTCTGTGGTTTGGCCGAGTCCGCGGGTCCGGTCGCGTCCGCATTGCCGACGGCGCCCTCCTTGGCTGAGTTTTCATCGGCAGGCCCATCCCCGGGAGCATCGGCGGCGGTGAGCACGCACGGACTCGAATCCGCCGGCTCTTCCGCATCGCCCAGGGGCTTGTCCTCGGGCTGTTCGGGCTGCTCGCCGGCTGGCAGGGGGCCTTCCAGCACTTGCAGGCGCATGGTGTCGCGGAAGTCCTCGCGCGGGTCCAGGATCGTGGTTGTATCGCAGGCGAAGCGCAGGGCGGAGGACATGGAATCCCAGCCGAAGCCGTATAGATGCACACGGATGCCTGCGGCGACGGCTTCTTCAACACCGGGCAGCATGTCGGCGTCACCAGAAACGAGCACGATGTCGGATACCTGGCGCTTCATCGCGGCGATAACGATGTCCGCGACCAGGCGCGTATCCACTGCCTTTTGGGTGCGGCGGTCGCCCCATTCGATCAGCTGACCGGCGCGCAGCTGCACGCCTGGCTCGCTGCGCAGGGAGCGCTGGTAGCGGTGGGGGCCGGAATCGGGGATGCCGTCGTACCAAAACTGCCGGTGAACGGGCTGCTTCAGCTGGTCCTGGATCATCTGGCCGAGGACTGCTACGACCTCCGGAAGGTCGATCTCTAACTGGGCGCGCGCCCCGGTGTCCCAGGAGTTATAAAAGCTTGCTAGCAGGTAAGACGTGTCGACATAGACCTGTGTGCGTTCCAACATTGTTCATTGCTCTTTTCGTTTCGTTCGTAACTAGTTCTTGCGTGTTCTTTCCCTCTAGCATGCCTGAAAACTTTGTTGTATGGTTAGTTACGCAAGTAACCAACCAACTAACTAAGCGTGTTGAGAATGCGCTGAAGCGCAGAACGCACTGGGAGCTTGTTAAGTCGCAGACCGAAGGAGGTGCCTCATGAATGAATCGTCGACTCCGCTTTTTCAGCAGGTCGCAGACCTCATCGCGGACGCGATCGTGGATGGGTCACTTCCTGAGGGCGAACGCGCGCCATCGACTAACGAACTCGCAGAATTTCACAGCATCAACCCCGCAACCGCCAGAAAAGGGTTGGCGCTACTTGTCGATCAGGGCGTGTTGGCCAAGAGGCGCGGCGTGGGGATGTTCGTTGAACACGGCGCCCGCGAGCGAATCCTGACCTTGCGTAAGGAGGCTTTCGCTGCCAGTTATTTGGTTCCTCTCGTCGACGAGGCCGCCAAGTTGGGCATGAATCGCACACAGCTGAAAACCCTCATGGACAAAGTCGCAGAAAGTCGAGGACTCTACGAATGATTGCCACTACGTATCCCGACGCAGCCTCTGGCGTCGCCCCCGATATCGAGCTGCGTGATGTCAGGCGCAGGCTCGGCTTCACTCACGCCCTTGATGGCGTGACGGCGCACCTGCCAGGGGGTCGCGTCTATGGCCTTATCGGCCGCAACGGCGCTGGTAAGACCACTCTGCTGCGCACGATTGCCGGCCAGCTGCGGGCCAAGGGCGAGGTTCTCATTGGCGGCCAGCCGGTCTACGACAACACGGAAGTACTGAACAGCTTGATTCTGTCTGGCCCCGATGTGCCGTGGCCTTCGGATATTAAGGTCAAGCAGTTACTCAGTGTGGTCGCCGCCCGCTGGGAGACCTGGGACCAGCGCTATGCGGACCAGCTCTGCGAGGATTTCGAGGTCGATACGCGCAAACCCCTGTCTAAGCTCTCGCGCGGACAAAAATCCCTGGTCTCGATCGTTATTGGACTGGCTGCGCAGTGCCCCGTCACTCTCCTCGATGAGCCCTACCTGGGCCTTGACGTCCAGAATCGCGAGTTGTTCTACAAACTCTTGCTGCAGGATGTCGAGCGCAACCCGCGCACATTCATCCTCTCCACCCACCACGTCGACGACGCTGCTCGCATCCTCGATTCCGTCGTCCTCCTCGACAAGGGCCGCATTACGGGAGTCGGCACCCTCGACGCCATCACCGAACGCATCGCGATCCTCTCTGGTTCCGCCGCGGCAGTCGAAGCCACGCTCGGCGAGGTTGGGGCCACTGGTTCTGTTCTTAATGACGCCACGTCCTCCGGCCTACGCCGGGTAGTCCTAGATACTCACGGGCTGGAAACCGATAGCGTGCAGGACCTCGCCGCACGCATTGAGGGCAGTGGAGTGCGTGTGAGCAGCGCGGACCTAGAGCAGGCGGTGCTAGCGCTGACCGGAAGGGAGTTCTAGCCTTGGAGACCACCCACCGACCCCTGCCCTGGGGAACGCACTGGAAACTGGCCATGCGCCAGCTGCTGGCTAAATCCGGGAACCTTGGCTTTGGCGCCGTGTTCATTCTTTTGCTCCTGTTCTTCTTAATGGGCGGAGAGGAAATCAACGGGTTCAAGCTGGGGGTATACCTACTATTTGGCTTTCCGCTGGGGCTGCAGCCGATCACCGCAGTGTGGGACAAGGCTCAGCTTCGCGCTCTGGGAATGAGTGTGGCGGATATCCGCCGAAACCTCCTGATAGTAATGCCAGTTGCATCGGCAGCCGTCTGCGGAGCGATGCTTTTAGGCTACGTTCTTTCGCTAATTTTCAATTGGCACATCCCGGCATTCTGGGTTGTCCTAGGATTCGTCTTCCTCGTGCATGTGGCCAGCATCATCGGGGCTCTGACACGTGTCGGGGATAATAGTGAGGTCGTCAAGGGTTCCACGAGCGATACCGAGGAAGACGAGACCACCCAAGCGGATAAAGCCAAGTGGGCTGAATTGTTTAACGCGGAGACGAGGTGGCGTCAACAAGAAAAGAAGGGCGAAAACCCCACGGCGCTCAACTACATTGCCTCCTGGCGGATCGATGGGTTCATGGCTTGGATGCACCTGGCTGGATTCATCGCGATAGTCATCGGTGTGATCGGCTGGTTCGCATCGGGGCTAACGCCTAGTGGCGCGATGTGGCTGTACCCAGCAGCGATGATTCTGCCGGTAGCTGCCTGCTACCTGGGTGAGACGCTGAACTCGAGCTTGCGCACTTGGCTCGTGCTTTCGGGTGACCGACGCCGCTGGTACGCCAAGGCTATGGGTCGGCTAGTTTTGTGGCTGCCGGGTGTGGCTTTATTAGTTCTGATCGGGACGGCGGAGTTCACGCTATTTAGTGCGCTGTTCCCGGGGATCGGCGATCTAGAACTGCACGTAAGCGGAAAGGGTCTACTGATGACCCTGCTTATTGCTCTGACAGTGGCAATGGTCTTTGGCCTGATGGCAATCGTGAGCTTCTGGGTGAGCAACCGCTTCAGCGGATGGATGAGGTGGGTGGCCAGCCTGCTGGCCATCATGCTGATGTCTGTCGCGATGGCGGTGATCATCGTCTCGGTTCAAGAGATTGATGAGGCTGGAATCGACCTATTGGGGCCTGTTGGTGCAATCCTTGGAGCAGTGGGTGTGGTGACAGTGCTCGTATTCGCAGCGCTGCGATGGGGGATCGGGCGTTTCGATACGGCCCATGAGTCAATCCAGGAGAATCTGGGGCTGGATTCGGAGGCCTAGAACGCCCTGCGAAAATGTGTTGTGGCCTGCGGGTTTGTGTTTGGTGTGGGGTGTGTGTACATTAATCCAAGTCAGCGCGACACAGCACCGCGAGTTACAGACTCTCGGAACGCTGGAAGTCATAAGCGTCTGGCCAATCATTTTGAAGCTGTAAAAACAGTTCGTTTGTGTGCGAGTGCAACGGGTTGTTTACCGGGAATTTGCTTTATCTTCACGGTTGCTTTACACTCGTAATCCGTCGCAACGTGACTGCCACTGTGTGGTGTGTTTGTTG
>NZ_JAKRMT010000006.1:0-126931 GCF_022346045.1 Corynebacterium sp. ACRQJ
TCTTTGGACACTTGAAGACAGAGATGTACCACGGTGAAGTCTTCGACACGGTCGCAGAGTTCAATCAAGCGATCGACGAGTACATCAGGTGGTACAACACCGAACGCATCCAACAACGACTCAAGGGCCTGACCCCGATGCAATATCGGAATCAGACCCTTGAAGCCCTAACCGCCTAGAATTAAACCAGTCCAACTTTCGGGGGCTAGTTCACATCCCTAGGGGGCGTCACTAACTAAAAGGGCTCAGTTCCGCTCGATCCGCTAGAACCGCGAGAGCCGCTTAGCTGAAGGAATCGCCACAAGCGCAGGAACCGGTAGCGTTCGGGTTGTCGATGGTGAAGCCCTGAGACTCGATGGTGTCCGCGAAGTCGATCTTCGCACCCATCAGGTACGGGGAGGACATGCGATCCACGACCAGGTTCACGCCGTCGTACTCGTCGACCAGATCGCCGTCCAGGGAACGATCATCGAAAAACAGCTGGTAGCGCAGGCCAGCGCAACCGCCCGGCTGCACTGCGATACGCAGGGAAAGATCGTCGCGGCCTTCCTGTGCCAGCAGGGCGCTTGCCTTCTGCTGGGCGGCCTCGGTCAGCTCCACACCGGTGACCTTCTCTGGAGCAGTCATGTTGGTCCTCCTCAATAAATGACCGAATTCTTGAAATGGCTTTGCTCACAAGCTACGCCTCATTGTTCCACAACGCCACTGCCCTCTTGGGTTATTCCCGCGCCAACGATTTTTCTCCGCGTTCCCGCGCTAGTGTTTTTGGTTTTGTTCCCCTGCCCTCCTGCTCTAGCCTGTTACATGTGAAAATGCCATGGAAGAAGCAGGAAACGGTCGCCGACTCAGCCGAGGATCGGGTCTCGCCACAGGATGCCAATGTGTCGACTGAGGTAGACAGCGACGCAGACGGTGGCGTCACTAAGGAAAAGAACTCCAAGGCCTTTACCCCGAAGAAGGGCAAGGCCACCCCGAAGCGCAACGAGCAGGAGCGCAAGCACGGCGTGCGCCGCAGCGCCTACACCGCCCCCGCCACCCCGAGCGAGGCGCGCAAGCAGCGCAAGGAGCTCAAGGCCTCCATGTCCAAGGAAGAATACAAGGCCATGAAGCAGCGCAAGAAGGACGAGGCGAACCGCGAGCGGCGCCGCGCCAACCAGCGCATGATGGCCGGCGACGAGGATTACCTCATGGATCGCGACAAGGGCCCGGAGAAGCGCTTCGTCCGCGACTGGATTGATTCCCGCCGCTACATGATGAACTTCTTCCTACCGCTGGCGCTGCTGGTCATCGTCATCATGATCTTCGGCATGTCCAACCCGAACATCGCCAACCTGGCTTCGCTGGTGATGATGGTCGTGTTCCTCATCATGATCGGCGAGGGCATTTGGCTCGGCCGCCGCATTAACCGCGAGGTCAACGAGCGCTTCCCGAACAACCCGCACGGCAAGTTCAGCCTGGGTCTGTATGCGTTCACCCGCGCCACGATGATCCGTCGCCTGCGCACCCCTGCCCCGCAGAAGCAGATCGGCGACAGCGTTTAGACTAAACCCCATGGCTTCTACGACCTCCGCCCCGAACTTCCCGTCTATCGTCCCGCCGGACGAGGCCACGCGCAGTCGAGCCGAGCAGCTCCGCACCACCGCGCCGACGAAGGCCGGCATTCCGGTTGGCTCGCTGGGCAGGCTGGAAGAGGTCGCCACCTGGATCGCCGCCTGCCAGGGTTCCGCCCCCGCCGACGTTTTGAACGCGGCGCGGATGGTTGTGGTTACCGGCGAGCACGGGGTGGCCGAGGCGCACCCGGAGATCTCCGCCCTGCCCGCCGACTTCAATGCCCAGGTGCGTCAGAACTTGGCCGATGCCGCCGCCCCGGTTGTGGATGCCTGCAGGTCGGCACGGGTTTCTCTTTCTATTATTGACGCCACGTTGGGTACCCCCTCCGGTTCCATTGACACCGCGGACGCCTTAAGCCCCGAGGACTATGAGAGGCACCTGCAGCGCGGCATGCGTTTCGCCGACCAGGAGGCGGACAAGGGCACGCAGGTGCTGCTGCTGGGTGATCTGGGGCGTGGGCTGACCACGGTGGCCGCTGCGGTGATCGGCAGCGTGTGCAGCGTGGAGCCGGTGAAAATCATCGGCCGGGGTTCCGGCATCGACGACGAGGCGTGGAAGACGAAGGTGGCGGTGATCCGCGATGCGATGTTCCGCGTGCGCGATGACAAGGCGGTGGCCTCGCGGGTGCTGCAGCAGATCGGCTCGGCCGACCTGGTGGTGATGGCGGGGATTCTGGCGCAGGCGGCGGTGCGCCGCACGCCTGTGATTTTCGACGGCGTAGGCGCCGCCGCGGCGGCACTGTGCGCGCAGATGCTGGCGCCGGGGGCCGCCGCGTGGTGGCTGGCGGCTTCGGCAGGTACGGAGCCCGCTGCCCTCCCGGCGCTCAATGCGCTGGGCTTAGAGCCGCTGCTGGATTTGCAGCTCGGCACCGGCCAGGGGCTGGGCGCAGTCCTGGCCCTGCCGATGGTGCGTCACGCGGTGGCTGCCTGCTCCACCAGCGTGTAGAGCCAGCCGTGCTTGTCGGCGACGCGGCCGTTCTGGATGCCCGTCAGCTGCTCGCGCAGGCGCATGGTCACCGGACCGGTCTGGCCGCCGTTGACCTGGAATTCGCCGGACTCGTCCTTCACGGTGCCGACCGGGGTGACGACGGCTGCGGTGCCGCAGGCGAAGGCCTCGGTCATGGCGCCGGACTTCGCGGCTTCCTTCCACTCGTCGGTGGAGATGCGGCGCTCCTCTACCTTGTAGCCCAGGTCGCGCGCCAGCTCCAGCAGGGAAAGACGGGTAACGCCCGGCAGTAGCGAGCCAGACAGTTCCGGGGTGACCAGCGTGACACCTTCGGCGTCAGCGCCGCCGGTCTCGTTCTCGCTGCCGTCCTCGCTGCCGAAGACGAACGCCAGGTTCATGCCGCCCATCTCCTCGATGTACTTGTGCTCGGTTGCGTCCAGCCATACCACCTGGTCGCAGCCTTCCTTCTGCGCGGAGGCCTGCGCTGCCAGGGAGGCCGCATAGTTACCGGCGAACTTCGCCGCGCCGGTGCCACCGGGGGCAGCGCGAGTGTATTCGGTGGACAGCCACACGCTGACCGGGTTGATGCCGCCGGAGAAGTATGCGCCTGCCGGGGAGGCGATCACGAAGTAGGTGTAGCTGCTGGCCGGGTGCACGCCCAGGCCGACTTCGCGGGAGATCATGAACGGGCGCAGGTACAGGGATTCCTCGCCGCGACCCTGCGGCACCCAGCGCTGGTCGATGTCCACGATCTGGCGCAGGGATTCCAGGAACAGCTCCTCCGGCAGCTCCGGCATGGCCATGCGGGCGGCGGAGTTCTGGAAGCGGCGGGCGTTCTGCTCCGGGCGGAAGGTGACGATCTTGCCGCCTTCGCCGCGGTATGCCTTCAGACCTTCGAAGATGGCCTGGCCGTAGTGGAACACGCTGGATGCCGGGTCCATCTGGACCTGCTGGTAGGGCTCCACGCGGGCGTTGTGCCAGCCCTCCTCGGCGTTCCAGTCGATGGCGACCATGTGGTCGGTGAAGTACTTGCCGAAGCCGGGTGCAGAGAGAATCTCGGCGATCTTTTCGTCGGTCACCGGGTTCTCGGTGCGGGTGACGGTGAACTCCACCTGGGAGCTCTGCTGGGCCTTTGGGGTCTGGGGGTTTGCCTCTGGAGTAGTCATGTGTCCCAGACTACTCTGCCGCTACGAAAAAGTGTGAGGGGGCTAACAATTTCTCGGGGGGGATCACTCCCTCCGGTCTGCCAGCAGGCGAATCTGGGTAGAGTGAAACCAGCAAACAACCATTTCAAAGGAGCAGTCGATACCCCTATGACCGCCACCAACTCTTCCTCCCCCATCGCCGGCCTGCCGTCCCGCGGTTTCGTCCCGCAGATGTCGCTGGTCCACACCGATTCCACTCTCGAGGACAGCGGCACCGCCACCCCGTCGGTCATCGACACGCTGGTCATCCCGGTCTTCGAAGGTGAGGCCGGTCTGGAGCTCACTGGAGCTCCTATTGACGCCCTCACGGCCGAGCAGCAGCTGGAAATGTGGAAGCTGCTTATTTCCGTCGGCGCCAAGGGCACTGCTGGCGAGGTCACGGTAGTCCCCAACCTCTCGGCCGAGCGCCGTAGCGAGGTCGTCTCCACCGGCAACCTGTCCGCCCAGGTGCAGGAATCCACGGTGGAGCCGGAGACTGCCGAGGGGCTTGTCGAGGCCGGCGCTGGATCCACCGGGCCGGAGAAGATCCTGGCAATCGGTATGGGGCCGGCCGATGAGGTGTCGGCGGAGGACGTCCGCGTGGCCGCAGGCGTGGCGTCCCGAAGCATCAAGAAGCCCGAACAACAAGAGGGCCAAGATAAGGGCGAGGCGCGCGGCGCCCGAGTGGTGAGCGCCCTGGGTCTGCTGGGTGCGGAGGCCGCGCTGGTCGGCCACGCGCTGGGCGCCTACGAGTACCGCGGGCTGAAGACGGCCGAGCACACCCCGGCGATCGAGTCGATTGAGGTGCTGACCGGCGAGGATCCGGCGGACACCCTGGAGCACGCGCAGGCCACCGTGCGGGCAGTGGCGCTGGCACGTGACCTGGTGAACACCCCGTCGAACGTGCTGTACCCGGAAAGCTACGCGGGCATTATCGCGGAGGCTGCACAGCACACGGACGTGACGGTGGAGGTGCTCGACGAGGCCGCTTTGGAGGAGCAGGGCTTCGGCGGAATCCTGGGCGTGGGCCAGGGCTCTGCGCGCGGGCCGCGCCTGGTGCGCCTGGACTACAATCCGGACAAGATCGCCGAGGATTCCCCGCACGTGGCGCTGGTCGGCAAGGGCATCACCTTCGATACCGGCGGAATTTCCCTGAAGCCGCCGGCGAAGATGTGGAACATGATCTCCGACATGGGTGGCTCCGCGGCCGTCGTCGCAGCGGTGATCGCCGCAGCTGAGCTAAACATTCCGGTGCGGGTGACGGCCACCGTCCCGCTGGCGGAGAACATGCCCGGCGGGGAGGCCACCCGCCCCGGCGACGTGCTGCGCCACTACGGCGGCACCACCACCGAGGTGCTGAACACCGACGCGGAGGGCCGCCTGGTGCTGGCCGATGCCATCGTCCGCGCCTGCGAGGACAACCCGGACTACCTAATCGAAACCGCCACCTTGACTGGTGCGCAGATGGTGGCTCTGGGCGACCGCACGCCGGGCATCATGGGCTCCATGGATTTCCGCGACCGCGTGGCGATGATCTCCCAGCGCGTGGGCGATGCCGGCTGGCCGATGCCGCTGCCCGCGGAGCTGGGCGAGGCGCTGAAGTCGGACGTGGCGGACATCAAGAACATCTCCGGCAACCGCTGGGGTGGCATGTCCGTGGCAGGCCACTACCTGAAGAACTTCGTGGCCGAGGGCGTGCAGTGGGTGCACATCGACGTCGCTGGCCCGGCCTACAACGACGGCGCGGCGTACGGCTACACCCCGAAGCGGGCCACCGGCTCGCCGGTGCGCACGATCATCGCCGCGCTGGAGGATATTGCGCTGAAGGGCTAGGCAGGCCGGGGTGCGCTACTCCCCCTGCTCGGCGCGGCGCTGCTCAAACTGCGCGCGCCGTTCGCGCTGCTCCAGGCGCTTCTTGATCAACCGATCCCGCTCGATGCGATCCCGCATGCGCTGCGGGTAGCCGGTCTCCTCCGCGAAATAGAGGGGAATGCCGACCGACTGGGCCACCTTGTCGATGCCCTTCGGCCCGCCGATGCGGCGGCGCGTCCACTCCCCCTCGCTGTCGACCAGCACCACGGACATCTCGTTGACGATGGTTTCCGGCTCCACAAAACCCTCCACACCCTTGCGGGTTCCGGCCCACTGCTGCAGGTAGGCCAGGTCCTTGGGGCGGATGGTCTCCCCCGGCGCACGCGGCGGTCGGGTGGAAGTATTCTTGTTCCGGCCGAAAAGATTAAACACGTTAGCCGATTCTAGTTCACATACCCGGCGGTTCCCCAAAGGTGCGCGGAGGCGGTGAGGGGGCGTCATAAATAGATAAGGGCGAGGGGGCGCTCGGCGGAGCGACGGCAAGGCGCGTAGACTTATGTAGTATTTCAACCAAATAACCACAGCTGATTTCCGTTTAGCTTGAGGAGCTTCAAACACCATGGCGTACTCCGTCGAAATGCCCGAACTGGGCGAGTCCGTAACCGAGGGCACCGTTACTCAGTGGCTGAAGAAGGTCGGAGACAAGGTCTCCGTCGACGAACCGTTGCTGGAGGTATCGACCGACAAGGTTGATACGGAGATCCCTTCCCCCGCAAGTGGTGTGCTGCTGAAGATCATCGCTGAGGAAGACGACACTGTGGACGTCGGCGCCGTCATCGCCGAGATCGGTGAGGAGGGCGAAGAGCCTTCTGGTTCTGACGCCGACAGCTCCAGCGACGACGATTCCAGCGACGCTGCCGAGGAGTCCGGTTCTGCGGAGTCCGAGTCCGGCTCCGATGACTCTGAGTCTGAGTCCTCTGACAACTCTGGCTCCGGTTCCGGTTCTGGTTCCGGCGAGGCCGAGGACGTCACCATGCCGGAGCTGGGCGAATCCGTCACCGAGGGCACCATCACCCAGTGGCTGAAGAGCGTCGGCGACAAGGTTGAGGTCGACGAGCCACTGCTGGAGGTCTCCACTGACAAGGTCGACACCGAGATCCCCTCCCCGGTCGCCGGCACCCTGGTAGAAATCCTGGCTAACGAGGACGACACGGTCGACGTCGGCGCGGTCATCGCCCGCATCGGCGACGAGGGCGCCGCCACTTCCGGTTCCTCCGACTCCGGTTCCTCCAAGTCTGAGTCCAGCGAGTCCGAGTCCGACGAATCCTCCGATTCTTCCGAGTCCTCCGAGTCTGACTCCAGCGAGTCTGACTCCTCCGACGACTCTGAGTCCAAGTCCTCTGACAACTCTGGTTCTGGCTCCGCTTCCGGCGAGGCCGAGGACGTTACCATGCCGGAGCTGGGCGAGTCCGTCACCGAGGGCACCATCACCCAGTGGCTGAAGAGCGTCGGCGACAAGGTTGAGGTCGACGAGCCTCTGCTGGAGGTCTCCACCGACAAGGTCGATACAGAGATTCCTTCCCCAGTCGCCGGCACCCTGGTGGAGATCCTGGCCAACGAGGACGACACGGTCGACGTCGGCGAGGTCATCGCCCGCATCGGCGACGAGAACGCCGCCAAGTCCAGCTCCTCTGATTCCTCCGACTCCGGTTCCTCCAAGTCCGACGAGTCCGCCTCCGAGGACAAGGCCGAGAAGTCTGAGAAGTCCGAGGACAAGGCCGAGCCGAAGGCAGAAGAGAAGAAGGCTGAGGCTAAGCAGGCCGAGGAGAAGGCCGAGGCCAAGACTGAGGCAAAGTCCGAGTCCAAGTCTGACTCCAAGTCCTCCAAGCCGGCTGCAAAGCAGTCGAAGCCTGCCGAGGGCAACCTCCCCTACGTCACTCCGCTGGTACGCAAGCTGGCTGATAAGCATGGCGTCGATCTGTCGAGCGTCGAGGGAACCGGCGTCGGCGGCCGTATCCGTAAGCAGGACATCCTGGCCGCAGCAGAAGGCACCTCCGCTTCCGGCTCCTCCGCGAAGTCCGCTTCCCCGGCTGGCCCGCGCGCATCTTCCTACAAGGTGGACCCGGCCAAGCAGGAGCTGCGCGGCACCGTCAAGAAGGTCAACCGCATCCGCGAGATCACCGCGAAGACCACCCTGGATTCCCTGCACGCTGCAGCTCAGCTGACGCAGGTCCACGAGGTCGATATGACTCGCGTTGCCGAACTGCGCAAGGCCAACAAGCAGGCCTTCGCCGACAAGCACGGTGTGAACCTGACCTACCTGCCGTTCTTCGCAAAGGCAGCGGTCGAGGCTCTGATCTCCCACCCGAACGTCAACGCTTCCTACAACGCGAAGACCAAGGAGATGACCTACCACGAGCAGGTCAACCTGGGCATTGCTGTCGACACGGAGGCTGGCCTGCTGAGCCCGGTCATCCACAATGCGCAGGACATGTCCCTGCCGGAGCTGGCCAAGGCCATCGTCGACATTGCTGACCGCGCGCGCAACAAGAAGCTGAAGCCGAACGACCTGTCCGGCGGCACTTTCACCATCACCAACATCGGTTCCGAGGGCGCGCTGACCGACACCCCGATTCTGGTTCCGCCGCAGGCTGCCATGATCGGCACCGGCGCCATCGTGAAGCGCCCGGTGGTGCTGAGTGAGGACGAGGGCGAGGCTATCGCCATCCGCCAGATGGTCTTCCTGCCGATGACCTACGATCACCAGGTCATCGACGGCGCCGACGCAGGCCGCTTCATGTCCACCCTGCGTGACCGCCTGGAGAACTCGGACTTCACCGAGGACCTGGAGCTCTAGGTTAGGTTCTAGCTTCGGCTTTAGCGCAGCTGACCAGGCGAAACGCCGGCCCCGCTTCCCGCGGGGTCGGCGTTCTGTGTTGTTGGGTGCAGTAGCCCCAGGCAGGAGCTCCGGATATTATCCCCGGGCAGCGGCTCCGGATATCCCCCCCCCGGAGGCTTCCATTCCACCAGCCTCAAACCCAATACCCGTCTCCAAGCCGCCCTCTCACCTCAAAAATCCCTCTCGAGCAGCCTCCCAGTCCCTCAAATGTCGCTAGATCGAGAAGACGTTAAAGACAATGAGTTGCATCTGCACAAAAATGCAGGTCAGAGAGTTTCGCCAAAGCTGATTCCGGCTTCAGTTTTGACTAATTCCCGATTCAGCGACATTCGAGGGTATTTGGCGCGCGCCAGCCGCCGGAGGCACCAGTATCAACGTCACCACCTGACACATCCAGCACCATCAGAAACTTCAACCTCAGCGGCGGTAGCGCCCGGAGGCTGCGGAACAGCGCCCAGCACCACCATCTGGCACCGGGGCGCCAGCATCAGCACCACCATCTGGCACCCGGCAGCACCCAGCAGCACCACAGAACCACTGGAGTATCATCGTCACCATGGGATTCCAGCAAGGCAGCATCCGCAAGGCAAAAATCCGGGACATCGACATTCGCGACCTGGGCACCGTGGACTACGAGGACACTTGGCACCTCCAGGCGGACCTCGCCGCCCAGCGCGCCGAAGAGAAAATCCCGGACACCATCCTCCTACTCCAGCACCCGCCGACGTACACTGCCGGCAAGCGCACCGAGGATTCCGACCGCCCTACCAACGGCCTGCCAGTAGTCGACGTCGACCGCGGAGGCCGCATCACCTGGCATGGGCCCGGCCAGCTGGTCGCATACCCCATCATCAAGCTGGCCGACCCGGTCGACGTGGTCGATTATGTCCGCCGCCTGGAGCAGGCGCTGATCCAGACTTGTGAAGATCTTGGCTTGCACGGCACCGGCCGCGTAGAGGGGCGTTCGGGCGTGTGGCTGCCTGCGGGCGTCATTAATAACGAGCTTAAGCCCGCACGTAAGATCGCCGCGATCGGCATTCGCGTGACGCGCGGCGTGACCATGCACGGAGTGTCCCTGAACTGCGACAACACCATGGATTATTACGACCACATTGTGCCTTGTGGGCTGGCGGATGCGGGTGTCACGACGCTCACCGAGGAGCTGGGGCGCGATGTTAGTGTTTCTGACGCCTACTCGTCCCTCTCCCGCAACCTCGTTGACGCTTTGAACGGCGACTTGCCGGTGCATTCTTAGGTGCATTCCTAGGGAAAAACCCGAGGTGGATTCCTATGCGGCACCCAGCGTAGGCTAGTCGGCATGAGTGTGACCGCAGATGGACGCCGGATGCTCCGCATCGAGGCGAAGAATGCCGAAACCCCCATCGAGTCGAAGCCTCGATGGATCCGCACGACCGCGAAGGTCGGCCCGGAGTATCGGGATATTAAGAATCGCGTGAAGGGCGCTGGCCTGCACACCGTGTGCCAGGAGGCTGGCTGCCCGAACATCAACGAGTGCTGGGAGGACCGCGAGGCGACGTTCCTCATCGGCGGCGATACGTGTTCCCGCCGTTGCGACTTCTGCCAGATTAAGTCCGGCCGCCCGTCCCCGCTGGATATGGACGAGCCGCGCCGCGTGGCGGAGAATGTCCGCGAGATGGGGCTGCGCTACGCCACCATCACCGGTGTGACGCGCGACGACCTGGATGATGAGGGCGCGTGGCTGTACGCCGAGGTTGTGAAGAAGATTCACGAGCTGAACCCGAACACGGGTGTGGAGAATCTGACGCCCGATTTTTCCAACCGCCCGGAGCTGCTGAAGGTCGTCTTTGACTCTCAGCCGGAGGTGTTTGCCCATAACCTGGAGACGGTTCCGCGCATCTTTAAGCGCATCCGCCCGGCCTTTAAGTACGACCGTTCCCTGGAGGTCATTCAGGCGGCGCACGATTACGGCCTGGTGACGAAGTCCAACCTGATTCTGGGCATGGGCGAGGAAAAGGAGGAGGTCCGCGCTGCCATTAAGGACCTGGCGGACGCTGGCACCGACATTCTGACGATTACCCAGTACCTCCGCCCGTCCTCCATGCACCACCCGATCGAGCGTTGGGTGAAGCCGGAGGAGTTCATGGAGCACTCCGACGCAGCCTACGAGCTGGGTATCAAGGCTGTTATGTCCGGCCCGTTGGTGCGTTCCTCTTACCGCGCTGGCCGCCTGTACGCGCAGGCTAAGCAGGCTCGCGGCGAGGCTATCCCGGAGAACCTGAAGCACCTGGAGGAGACTCTGGATTCCACCACGTCGCAGGAGGCCTCTACCCTGCTGGAGCGCTACGGCGCTTCGGAGGACACGCCGGTCACCGCGTCGCGCCGCTAGCTCGGCGCTTAAGCAGCGCGACGGTGCGCTGGCATGATGCACGCTGGCGCCAAGGCTGCGCTAGCGCTAGGCCGCGCGGCCAGGAGCATCACGGCGGGGCACTTTCGCCCCGCCTTTATTCATGCCTTATTGTTGAATCCATGGCGAAGGATAAAAAGGACGTAAGGGTCAAGGAAGAAAAGAAGGCAGCTAAGGCCGCAAAGAAGGAGCAGCGCAAGCAGACGCGCTCCCAGCTGTGGCAAGCCTTTAAGCTGCAGAAGGACCGGGATAAGAAGCTTATCCCCTTCATGGTTCTGGCTTTCCTGATTCCCGTTGTGCTGTTGCTGCTGCTCAGCCTGGTTTTCGGCTGGTGGTGGCTGAACCTGATCGTGGGCATCATCATCGGCGCTATGGCGGCGATGTGGGTGTTCTCCCGCCGCCTACAGTCCGGCGTGTATGACCAGATTGAGGGCGAGGCCGGAGCCGCCGCATGGGCTTTGTCCAACATGCGTGACGGTGTGGGCATGAAGTGGATTACGGAGAACGGCGTGGCGTCCAACACCCACATGGACGCAGTGCACCGCGTGGTAGGCACCCCCGGCATTGTGCTGGTCGGCGAGGGTGCACCGCACCGCCTGAAGCCGATGATGGCGCAGGAGCGCAAAAAGCTTGCGCGTATTGTAGGCAAGACCCCGATCTACGACGTAATCGTCGGCGACGGCGAGGGCCAGGTGCCGGTGAAGAAGCTGCAGAACCACCTGATGCGCCTGCCACGTAACGTCAAGAAGAATGAGGTGGACGCCCTTAACTCCAAGGTCGAGTCGATCTCGCGACTAAGCAACCCGAGCAACAACATGCCGAAGGGTCCGATGCCGAAGGGCGCGAAGATGTCCGGCATGAACCGCCGCGCCCGCCGTGCGGCACAGCGCGGCAAGAAATAACGCTTAGCGGCTGCGGATGACGGCCGTGCCGGTGGCGCGATCGTGCATTCCGCGGCCGTCCGTGTCTTGAATAATTGGGGGGAAGAGGAAGACCGTCAGCAGCGTGCGGACAACCGAACGCCACAGGCCTACGCGCTCGTCTGGCTTGTCGATGCGCCCCACGCCGATGCCCACGATGGCGTGCCCCGGGGACTGGGCGAACAGCCAGACGGTCAGAACGCGCCAGATGATGAAGAAGATCATCGCGGCAGTGGCGGAATCACCCAGCACGTCCGTAGTGGAAGTAACGAACCAGGCCAGGCCGTAACAGGCCAACCAGTCGATTAGTAGTGCACCCAGCCGGGGGAACAAGGGGGACAGTGAGCCCGGGCCTTCTTTGGGCAGTCCTAAGCGGGCGCCGGGGTACGGGCTGAGTTCGGCGAGGTCTTCTTTTTCGCCTGGTACAAGGGGGCCTTCAAGCCAGCTACGCGATTCACTCATGATGGTCTAGAGCCTAGCTGGCTGTTAGTTTGTGGCACAATTTTGTAAATTTTTACCTGAATCGTCGCCCAGTATGCGTAGGATCGATTGTGTTGCTTTTATATATTGTCGCAACAGTTTGAGATTCCAACTGCAAGGAACGGAAGAAATACAGTGTCATTCAAGACTGCAGAAGAAGTTGCCAAGTACATCAAGGACAACGACGTCGAGTTCGTAGACGTTCGCTTCACCGATGTTCCCGGTATCGAGCAGCACTTCAGCATCCCAGCTTCGGAATTCGATGAGGACGCTATGGAGGAGGGCCTGGCTTTCGACGGCTCGTCTATCCGTGGCTTTACCACCATCGAAGAGTCGGATATGAACCTGCTGCCGGACCTGGCGACCGCCAAGATCGATCCGTTCCGCAAGGCCAAGACCCTGAACGTGAAGTTCTTCGTTCACGACCCGTTTACCCGCGAGCCGTTCTCCCGCGACCCGCGTAACGTTGCCCGCAAGGCTGAGCAGTATCTGGCCTCCACCGGTATCGCGGATACCTGTTTCTTCGGCGCGGAGGCAGAGTTCTACCTCTTCGACTCCGTGCGCTACGAAACCGAGACGAACCGAGCATTCTACGAGCTGGATTCCGTCGAGGGCTGGTGGAACCGTGGCGCAGAGGTCAACCCGGACGGCTCCACCAACCTGGGCTACAAGACCCGCCTGAAGGGCGGCTACTTCCCCGTCGCACCGTACGACCACTACCAGGACCTGCGCGACGATATGGCTCGCAACCTCGCGAACGCTGGCTTCAAACTGGAGCGCGCACACCACGAGGTCGGCACCGGCGGCCAGCAGGAGATCAACTACGAGTTCAACACTCTGCTGCACGCTGCGGATGACCTGCAGTCCTTCAAGTACATCATCAAGAACACCGCTTGGCAGGCTGGCAAGTCCGCGACCTTCATGCCGAAGCCGCTGGCTGGCGACAATGGTTCGGGTATGCACGCTCACCAGTCCCTGTGGAAGGACGGCGAGCCGCTGTTCTACGACGAGTCCGGTTACGCCGGCCTGTCCGACATTGCCCGCTACTACATCGGCGGCATCCTGAAGCACGCTGGCGCTGTGCTGGCCTTCACGAACCCGACGCTGAACTCTTACCACCGTCTGGTTCCGGGCTTCGAGGCTCCGATTAACCTGGTGTACTCGCAGCGTAACCGTTCCGCTGCGGTGCGCATTCCGATCACGGGCTCCAACGCGAAGGCGAAGCGCATTGAGTTCCGCGCCCCGGACCCGAGTGGTAACCCGTACTTCGGCTTCGCTGCGATGATGCTGGCTGGCCTGGATGGTGTGAAGAACCGCATCGAGCCGCACGCTCCGGTCGACAAGGACCTGTACGAGCTGCCGCCGGAGGAGGCTAAGGACATTCCGCAGGCTCCGACCAGCCTGGAGGCTTCCCTGAAGGCTCTGGAGGAGGACAACGAGTTCCTGACCGAGGGTGGCGTGTTCACCGACGACCTGATCGACACCTACATCGCCTACAAGTACGACAACGAGATCGCACCTGTTCGCCTGCGCCCGACGCCGCAGGAGTTCGAGATGTACTACGACTGCTAGTTGCTGATCTAGCGCGTGGCCCGGAAGCTGTTGGTAGCTTCCGGGCCTTTTGCTGTTGGTGGGAGGGGCTGGGGCTCTACGAAGCTTGGTCGACGGGCTTCGGCGATTGCTGCCCCGGTTTTGGGCCGTGGCGTGCCGCCTTTCGCGCATTTTGTGACACGGCACGGCCCTAAAGCACCTCCCACCGCTCCGTCCCCTCCCCTGCCCTCAGGCCCGTGCGTACACGAGCCCTTGGGAGGAATGCTACTTCCCCTTGGATTCAGCGAGCGCGGCGAGCAGCGTGCTGATATTGCCGTTGAGGATGGCTGTGTGCCACACCTTGTTGCCCATCATCGTGGCGACGTTTTGGTAGAGCACCAGGCAGGCCAACGCCTCCTCTTCACTGATGCTGCTGCTATCGGCTCCGGCCAGGAACTGCTCCAGCGTACGCCCACCGATCTGGTCGCTCGGGTTTTCCACCTCGTGCTGAGCCACGGCCTGCTCGAGACTGTGGATCTGGTCGGACATTTCGGACTGCGACAGGCTCGTCCCAGCCAATTCATCGATGAGCGGACGCAGTGCCACCAGATCCGCATATGGAGAGCTGTCGACCGCGCTATCAACTTCAGCGGACCCACCCTTCGCCTCTTCAGGTCGCATGTAGAACAAGATCTCGTCAGGGTCGTAACCAATGGCCTGGCACACCTTGCGCAGCAGCGCGATCTTCGCAGTCGTGGAAGTCGCGGTGAAGACTGCCAGCGCTGGGTCGATTATTCGCCATCATTGGTCCTCATCGGTCAGCGACCGAACGTTGTGCGTCTCTAGGTGTGCGTTATTCTCCGCCATGCTGAGTGCGCCCTCGCGGTTCTGCTCAAGTAGCATGCGCAGAACCGTTTCAAGCATGTCGCCCCAGGTTCGTACTGCGCTCTTTGTACCTTCGATTTCGACCGCAACAATCGTGCGTCCAACGAAGCTACGGTCTGTCCCCATCGGCTCAAAAGGGATGACTTCCCTCTCTGGTTCGAAGTTCGTCGATGGGTACGGCCAGAGCTCCAGAGCACGGTCGGCCAGTAGCTTGCTCCGTTCCTCCAGCTGTTCGACGCCCCAGCGCTCTTGAGCCTTGATGTAGCTATTGAGCTGATAAGGCGACTGCTCGAACCCATCCCCCATCGTGAGCTTCGCTTGGAAGGAACGGTTAGAGTACTCCGAGTTATAGCCCGTGATCGTGAGGTTAGCGATGCGGTTAACCCAAACGGAGTGGATCTCTTCATAGTGCGGACCGAGATCTTCACGCCATTGCTTGGTGAGAGTCTGCGGCATGATGTGTTCGATGGTGAGGTCATTCGATGAGATGCCGCCAGCGATGTCTCGCACGTCCTTCGAGGAGCCCTGCTCGAGGACGTCGAAGAAGTAGCCACGGTACTTGTTCATAGCGTAGAAGTTCCTAGTCTGGAAGCCTTCCCTGAATTCGCTATCGCTTGGGAACCGTCCCCCGCCTTGGCGGTTGAGCAGGACGTACGCCAGGATTTCGCTATATGGCTCCTCGTTCTTACGCAGCTTCTTAATATCCCCGTAGGCGCTAGCGAAGATCTTATTCAACGCATTAGTACCAATGTTGACGACCGCTCGGCGGAAGATATAGCTTTCGACGATAGCGATGATGGACTCAAAGTCGCTCGCATCGATCACACCGTTTTTGAAGTCACGGAATGTCAGCCACAGCAGCGGCTTGGAAACTCCGCCGAAAACAAGATTGGCACAGCGCAGCCGGCGATCGATTTTCTTATTTCCTGTGGATACAGTCGCCAGCTCCCGCGCATACACGGAAAAGTCATGCAGCTCTTCAGCGAGCTTCCGCGGACTTTGGTCACTCTTCTTCGCGAAGTTCTTGAAGGCCTCGTACACATCCGCCCGGTTAGGGGTCTTCGATGTCTGGGCGACGAGGAACCAGCGGATAAATTCGTCCGTGGCATAGTCCACGTTCTTTTCCATCTCGTTCCAATACTTCTCGTAGACCTCGTTCTGCTCGCGCTGCGAGAGGTCCATGAGGATAAAGTTTCGGATCTTGTCCGATTCCTTCAAAGCCAGGCCGGTGGAGTTGAGAGACTCGAAGATACGCTGCGGGTTGTCCTGCTTTTCCAGGTCAAGAAGCATAACCTCGAGGTTGGAGATCCCGTCATCCCATAGGGTCTTCGCATCGAACGGCGCTTTACGAAGCCGGTCACGGAAGTAGCGGTAGTTCGAGGTGATCTTGGATTTCTCGTTGAAATGCTCCTCCGGGCCGAAGAGCTTCGCATAGGAGTCGCGATCATCCTTCACCGGTTTGAGCTTGAATTTCTGCCCGCTGCCCTCGTTGAACTCCAGGTAGTTGCGCATGAGCTGACCTGCGAGGTCCTTGTCGCCTGCCTCAATGTCGCCGGCTTCGATGGCGTGAACGAGCGCCAACATCAGTAGGCTCACGGTGGTCATACGCTGCTGGCCGTCGATAACAACCCAGGTGAAAGAGTCCTCCGGGTTACCCACAACGGCACCGAAGAAGTGCTTGGGACGACTGGACTCAATCATGTCCTCGATGTCGTCTAAGAGCTTCTCGCACTGCTTCGTGGTCCAGTCGTAGTTGCGCTGGTAAACGGGAATAACAAGCTTCTTGTCCGTCCCGTCGAAGGCTTTGTAGATATCGACGACGTTGCCCTTCATCGGCTGCAGCAGCTCCTTTTGCGTGGGTGGGTGGTGGTGGTGTTTGTCGGGATTCTAACAGCCAAGCATCTTGCAGGCCGCTGAGCTGAATCCGGGATACGGGTGTGCGGGTTCCCTGGAGTAAGCCAAGGGGCATTACCGCCAGCTACTCGAAGTAGTCCTCGTCGATCTCGACGATCTGGACCGTCTGCCTGGTCTGCACACCAACGCCGTACTTGATCATCAGTTTGGCAAGCAGCGCACCAAAACCCGTCGCCTTCGCGCCCGTCCGCGAGCTGCTCACCATCTACGCCAACAGCAGCACGCTTACCAGCGGCGCGAATGAGCCCAAGCAGGTGTTCTTCTCCTTCGACGCCACCAAGGCCTACGGCACCGGAGCTCTCTACGGCTTCACCTGGAACCTAGAAACCGACCAAACCGATGTAGGAAACGGCCAGCCTTGATCATCACCTTCAAACCACTATGGAAACTCCTTATCGACCGCGACATGACCCGCGAAGATCTACGCCCCTCCACAGGTCTATCACCAACCACCATTGCTAAACTCTGCAAAGACGGCAACGTCATCACCGACGTCCTCGCCCGCATCTGCCAAGCACTCGATTGCAACTTGGAACAAATCGCCCTAGCTACATCGCACAGCGATCCAAGCGGTGAAAACCATAAGCACGCATAGCGCCCCCCAGACTTCAACCTTCTAAGCAACGGAGCAATTCATGTCAGACACGATCAATCAAGTCCCAGGCAAAACACCCGATTTCACGACAGAGGCGGCGAACAAACTCGCTCAACTGTTCCCGGAACTCGTGGCGGACGGAAAAGTTGACATCGAGAAGCTTAAAACCATCCTCGGAGTCGATGTTGATGACGCCCGTGAAAGATTCGGTCTGACATGGCCTGGCAAGGCACAAGCCATCCGAGCAGCGCAAACACCGACGACGGCAACACTGATGCCCGACAAAGAGAACTCCGTAGATTGGGACACCACCCAGAACGTGTTCATCGAGGGCGACAACCTTGAAGTGCTGAAGGTTCAGCAGAAGCACTACTACGGTCAGATCAAGATGATTTACATCGACCCGCCATACAACACGGGTAAGGATTTCGTCTACAGCGACAATTACTCCGACTCGATTGGGTCGTACCTTGAACTCACAGGACAGACCGATGAAGCCGGGAAACTGTCTACGAACCCAGAATCAGCTGGCCGTTTCCACTCCAACTGGCTAAACATGATGTATCCGCGTCTCAAGCTCGCGAGGAATCTGCTTACTGAGGACGGCGTCATAGCAATCCACATAGATGAACATGAGATTCATTCTCTTGTATTGATGTGTAATGAAGTTTTTGGTGATAACAATATATTAGGAACAATCGTATGGGACAAACGCAACCCTAAAGGTGATTCAAAGAAGGTTTCACAACAGCACGAATATGTGGTGCTGTTTGCCAGAAATGCTTTACTTTTTGCGGAGGATAACTCGCTGAGAATTCGCAAAGTTAATGTTGGGCTTATGAAATCGACAGCTCGAAAAATAATCAAGAAACATGGAGGTGTCACTGAGGAGGCCAAAAAGGAATATCAGTACTGGGCAAAACACGCTACTATTCTCACTGGTGGCGAGGCCGCGTATTCTCAGATTGACGACCAAGGGAGAATTTTTCGAGCCGTTTCTATGGCATGGCCTAACTCGACAAAAGCTCCAGATCGTTACTTCTTGCCGCTAATTCACCCAATAACGAATCGAGAATGCCCTGTTCCTTCGAAGGGGTGGCGTAATCCGCCTGAGACAATGGCACAGCTTATGAACCAGGGGCTTATCGTGTTTGGCAAAGATGAAACAACCCAGCCGACGCGAAAGTACTTCCTTGATGAGAATGAAGATGAAAATTTAACTTCAATCATCCCGTTCGGTGGATCTGATACCAGTTTACTTGAGGAAATGGGAATCCCGTTTGATAATCCGAAACCCATTGCTTTCGCTGACACCATACTTCGCTCCATCACAAAAACCAATGACACCGTGCTCGATTTTTTCGCTGGCTCAGGAACTACGGCACATGCAGTGATGAAGTTGAATGCTGAAGATGGTGGTAACCGGAGGTGTATTTCTGTGCAGTTACCGGAGCCTACTCCTGAGGGTTCTGCTGCGCGAGAAGCTGGGTTTGAAACGATCGCTGATATTTCCCGTGAGCGCATCCGCCGAGCGGGAGAGAAGATCCTTGAGGACGAAGCTGCCAAGCTTGATGGTCGCGCAGATTCCCTTGATGTTGGTTTCCGGGCGTACAAGCTTGTGGACACTAACTTTACGAAGTGGAGGGCGGACTCTGGACTCTCTGAAGACGAGCTCGTCGGTTTGTTTGCTGAGTTGGCCGACTCTGCTGATGATCTTGCACGACCCGAAGCGCTCTTAACTGAGGTGTTGTTGAAGCTGGGGTTCTCGTTGACGGAGAAAATCGAAACTGTTGAGGTCGCGGGCTTAAGCGTGTTTAGTGTGGCTGATGGACTGGTGCTGGCTTATTTGGATGAACACACCCAGCCGACACTGGATCAGCTGCGCGCTCTCGTCGGTGAGGAGCCGGAGCGTCTGGTGGTTCTGGAGGATGCGTTCCAGGGCAATGATGAGTTGAAGACGAATCTGGTGCAGGAGTGCCGCACGCGCAACGTTGATCTGTGGACGGCGTAGGAGGGTTCGAGTTCTATGAAATTCCAGTTTGACTCGCGCCAGCCGTACCAAACCAGTGCGATCGAGGCCGTCACTGACCTGTTCGATGGGCAACCAGCTGACGCAGACCAGCTTCTCACCAGCCTGCAGTACCTTCCGCCACAGCAGACGCTCGATTTACCAGATGTCGGTGGTCAGGAAGCTTTAGACATCTTCGAAGAGATCGGTGCGTATGGTAACGACCTTGTCCTCGATGAAGACACGGTTTTGGAGAACCTGCAGAGTGTTCAGGACCGGAACGGCCTGGAGATCAACGATGGCTTGGTTGATGGTTTGCAGTTCGATATCGAGATGGAGACCGGTACGGGTAAGACGTATGTCTATCTGCGCACGGCCTTTGAGCTAGCCACGAAATACAAGTTCAACAAGTACATCATTTTGGTGCCGTCGGTGGCGATCCGTGAGGGCGTGAAGAACAGCATCCAGTTGATGCGGGAGCACTTCCGCCACCTGTACCCGCAGATCAACATGGACTACACCGTCTACTCCGGTGACCGGGCTGAGGACGTGCGTGATTTTGCTACGGCTACGTCCTTGCAGTTCATGGTGATGACGATTGACTCGATCCGTGGTGATAAGAACACCCGCATCATTCACCAACAGCGCGATAAACTTTCAGGACTGCGTCCGTTGGATTATTTGCAGGCGACCCGGCCGATTGTGATTATGGACGAGCCGCAGAACATGGAGTCGCTACTCGCACAGTCTGCTGTGGCTGACCTGAACCCGATGTGTACGTTGCGGTACTCTGCCACGCACCGCACGACCCGCAACATCGTGTACCGGTTGGATCCGTTGGATGCGCATCGGCTGGAGCTGGTGAAGAAGATCGTTGTTTCGGATGCGCAAGAGCTCGGGAGCGCGGCTAAACCGTATGTGAAGCTGCTTGAGGTCAAGCGTGACCCGACCTTAAAAGCTGACCTGGAGTTGATTTATCGTAAGAAGGATGGCTCGTACGCAAAGCGGAAGGTTACCGCGACTCAGGGCGCTGACCTGGAGCGGCTCTCTGGCGGTAACCCGGCGTATGAGGGAAATTGGCGGATCAACGAGATCAGCGTGATGCCTGAGCAGATTGAGCTAACCAACTACGGCTATCTGCGCGTAGGGGAAGAGATTGGTGGTAACCAAACCGCTGTCTTCCAGGCGATGATCCGCGAGACCGTGCGCGAACACATCCGTAAAGAAGAACAAGTGCACCCCCAGGGAATCAAGGTGTTGTCGCTGTTCTTCATCGACAAAGTCGCCTCCTACCTGGGTGAGGGCATCAATAACCTGGACGCCAACGGTGATTTCGCAACCTGGTTTGATGCTATCTATCAGGAGGAGCGGGCGAAGAGCTCTGCCTCTCATGTGTTTTTGCCCGCCGATCCGGTCGAGGCAAGGTCGGGCTATTTTGCTCAGATGAAGCGGGGCAAGGGCAAGGCTGCGCAGATGACGTTCAAGGACTCCTCGGGCAAGACAAAGGCTGATGATGACGCCTATGAGCTGATCATGAAGGACAAGGCTCGGTTGCTGAGCATGGATGAGCCGGTGCGGTTCATCTTTTCCCACTCAGCGCTACGTGAAGGTTGGGATAACCCGAACGTGTTCCAAATCTGCACCCTGCGCGACATGTCCACCGATACTGAACGCCGTCAGACGATCGGGCGCGGTTTGCGCCTGCCGGTTAACCAGGATGGTGAACGCGTCAAGGACGCCGGTACCGCACAGTTGACGGTCGTGGCGAATGAGTCGTATGGGGCGTTCGCCGCTGCACTGCAGGACGAGTACAAGCGTGCTGGTGTTGCCGTTGGTTACGTGCGTAAGACTGAGTTCGCTGAGCTTCCGATCGTTGAGGACGGTAAGGAATCCCGCCTTGGCACGCGCCGCTCCGCTGAAATCTGGGAGTCCTTGCACGAGCGCGGTTACATCAACGATGCCGGTGAGGTCTTGGGCACGTGGGTGCCAGAACAACGCGGTTTTACGGTCGGGCTACCTGAACAGTACGCCGACTACGAGCAAGAAGTCATTGATCTGGTTGAACGGTGCAAGATCGAAGTGCTAGTCAAGCCGAAGCGTAAGCGTGTGGTTCGCTCGCTGAACAAACAGGTGTATGCCACGCCTGAGTTTGAGGAGTTCTGGGAGAAGATCACATCGCGCACCACCTACCGGGTGAGCCTAGATCGTGCTGACCTGGTTCGACGATGTGCGGCAAGAATCAAGGAAGCACCAGAGATTCAGCCGATCCGTATCCAGGTTACACGCACAGGGCTGGAGCTCACCCGAGGTGGGCCGAAAGGTTCGGTTCTTGGGTCCCGTGACGAGGTACTCAAAGAGTCCTACCCGCTGCCTGACATTATCTTGCAGCTCCAGGAATCCACCTCGCTGACCCGTAAAACAATCATCGACATTCTGCTGGGTTCGGAGCGTGTAGGTGAGTTCCTGACGAACCCGAATGACTACATCAAGATGGTCACCGGGTGTATCGAAACCGAGCTTGCTCACACCCTCATCGAAGGGATCCAGTATGAGCCGATCGGTGGCAGCATCTACGAGCTACGTGAGCTACAGGCTGATGGGCTGGAGGAGAAGGACCGGTTTATCGACCAGCTCTACAAGGTGACCAATAAGGAGAAGACCGACTTCGATTATGTGGTCTTCGACTCGGCGGTGGAGAAACAGTTCGCCCAATACTTGGATGGGCGTGAGGACATCAAACTGTTCATGAAGCTGCCCGACAAGTTCCGCATCCCCACTCCGATCGGGGACTATAACCCGGACTGGGCGATCATCAAGGTCGAGGATGGGGTCGAGCACTTGTATTTGGTTCGTGAGACGAAGTCCAGCCAAGATCCTTCGAAGCGTCGCCCAAGCGAGAATGCGAAGATCACGGCAGCGATGAAGCACTTCGAGGCCATCGGCGTGGACTACGCGGTGAGTTCTCCTGATCGCTGGGCAATCTAGGAGACGAATGCGTGTTGCGGCGTTTAAGTGACTATCAGGCCAAGTTCTATGCTCACGAGCTGGATCGTTCCTACGCGTCTGATCATGTTGGTCGGTTAGCGGGCTTGCTGTTTGATGCCCAGGTGGACCCCAAACCCCACCAGGTCGACGCGGCGCTGTTCGCGTTGCAGACCCCGTTTACGGACGGGGTAATCCTGGCTGACGAGGTTGGCCTCGGTAAGACGATCGAGGCCGGGATCGTCATCAGCCAGTACTGGGCACAGCGTCAACGCCGCATCCTCATCATCGCCCCGTCCTCGCTGCGTCAGCAGTGGCAACAAGAGTTGAGTGAGAAGTTCGCGCTGCCTGCCACGTTGATGGACAGTAAGAACATCGACACGCTAATCGGTCCAGGTGGTCGCGATGAGATCCTCATCTGCTCCTACGAGTTCGCAAACTCCCAAACCCAAAAGCTCATCCGCACTTGGGGTCTGGTGGTGTGCGATGAGGCGCACCGGTTGCGTTCCCACTGGACAGGACAAGCGAAAATCGCGGGCAATGTTGGCCGGATCTGTCAGACCGCAGGTAAAACGGTGATGCTGACCGCAACCCCTCTACAAAACCGTCTGGAAGAGCTCTACGGTCTGGTCAGCGTGTTCGCACCCGATTACTTCCACTCGCTTGAAGCGTTCAAAGAACGCTACCTCGACCATCCCGAAGGTGTCGGGAACGACGATCTTTCCGCACGAGTGGCACGTATCGCCAAGCGCACGTTGCGCAAGGATGCGGATAGGTACATTCGCTTCACCCAGCGGATGCCGCTGACCATCGCTTTCACACCCAGCCCCGAAGAGATCCAGCTGTACGACAAGATTAATGAGTATTTGCAGCGCCCGTTCTTATGGGCTTTCGCCAAGTCCCAACAGCATCTATCTGCACTCATCTTGCGCAAACGGCTCGGCTCTTCCTCCTTCGCGGTGGCTACGACGCTGGAGAGGATCGCGGATCGTCTCCAGGCAGAAGTGAAGGCTGGACGTAGGCGTAATGACGTGGGCGGTCTTGTAGATGACCCCGACCTGACCAGCGAGATGCGGGAAGCCAGCGAAGCCAACACCGACAGTAGCGTCGAGCAGATCGACATCGGTCAGCGTGCGGAGATGCTCGACGAGGTGAACGAGCTGCGCGGCTTTGCTGCCCTGGCGCGGTCGATCACGGTCAACCAGAAGGCTGTCAAACTTGTTGAAGCCCTTGAGCAAGGCTTCGAGAAGCTCCGGGAGATTGGTGCACCCGAAAAAGCGATCATCTTCACCGACTCGACCGTCACCCAGGACTACCTCGCCCGGTCGCTAACCGATGCTGGGTGGGGTGAAGGACTGATCCTGTTCAACGGCAGTAACGACAGCCCGGAATCGAAACGGATCTACGCCAAGTGGATAAAGGAAAACCACGGCGGTGACCTCGTTACCGGTATCGCTGCTGCTGACCGCCGTAAAGCTCTCGTTGATGAGTTCCGTGACCGTGGCCGACTGATGATCGCCACCGAAGCTGCCGCTGAAGGTATCAACCTTCAGTTTTGCTCCATGCTCGTCAACTACGACCTACCGTGGAACCCGCAGCGTGTCGAGCAGCGTATTGGCCGTGTGCAACGGTTCGGGCAGAAGCACAATGTCATCGTGGTGAACTTCTCCAACAAGGGCAACCTTGCAGAAGAACGCATCCTCGAACTACTGAGCGAGAAATTCCAGCTCTTCACGTCCGTGTTCGGCGCGTCCGATGAGGTCCTAGGGCAGATCGAAGACGGTCTCGACTTCGAGAAAATGATCGCTGGCATCCTGGACAACTGCAAAACAGCTGCCGAGATCGATGCAGCGTTCAAGGAACTCGAGGAACGGTACTCGAAACAAATCAACCGTGAGATGAAGAAGACACGGGCAAAAGTCTTCGACAACCTCGACCCGAGAGTACGCGACAAACTCAAGTCCTACGACGCACAGACCGGGGTGGTGCTCAACACCTTCGAACGCCTACTCATCCGGGTCACCCACCACGAACTCGAAGATCTGGCGACCTTCAACGGTTCGGGTACCCAGTTCACTCTCCACGAACCACCACACGTGGGCATCCCAGTTGGCGACTACTACTTCAAATCGGAACCCCGGAAGGGCGCGCACCAATACCGGTACACCAGCGACTTGTGTGCCTGGGTGATCGACGCAGCGAAAACCCGTGCAACCCCACCAGCAAGACTCACCTTCAAGATCAGCAGCTCAGAGCGTGCAACCGCGATTGCAAAACGCCTGCGCCACAAGCGAGGAAGGCTACGTGTTGAAGAAGCCAGCTTCGCTATGAAGGCAGGAAGCCAGCAACTGCGCGAGTCCTACCTGCTGACCGCTGGGTTCTTTGACGACGGCACCCCTATGGATCATGAGCAGATTAGAGATGTTCTCGACCTGCACTGCACCGACAGCACTGCTGACCACGTCGAGACCAGAGGTTTCGACGAAGTCATCGCACAGGAGCTGGAGGAACTCAGAGGTGACGTCGAAGACCGCAACGCGCGCTTCTTCCTCGAACAAGAAGCACTCCTCGACGCGACACGGCTCGACCTCAAGGCGAAGTACGACGCGAAGATTCGCGAGTACCAGGCCAAGGAAGCCACCGCAAACAAGGAAGCTCGCAAGGCCTCGAACGCTACCCAAGAGCTGAAGCTGAAGCAGGAGGCGCGTCATTGGCGGCGCAAGGCTGACGATGCTGAGGATGAATACCGCAGTGAGCGGAACCGTCTCCGTGATGAGTCCGATCTACTGCTCGACAACGCACAAGATGCTCTCCAAGCGCAGCAGTCCCGCCAGATGCTCTTCAGCATCAACTGGGAGGTCAAGTGAACATGCCGGTGCCCAGGGAAGGTATGTCTGATGGCTAGGCCATATGTTTCGCACAAGAAGCTCTGCGACAACTCTCGCGCGGCGATGCTCGCAGCCATCGAAATCTACAACAAGCCACAAACGACTTATCGTGAGCAGGTCGTCACAGTTCTTGTCGTCAACGCATGGGAACTCATCCTCAAGGCTGCTCTACGGAAAGCTAAGAAGAACATTTTCTACAAGAAGAAGCGCGGTGAAGACTACCGATCTTTTTCCTTAGAGCATTGCATCGCTGATATGGATCGCCATCGTCTTTGGCCCAGTAGCGTTGACGGAGATGGCGTTCGAGCTAACCTGCATGTTCTCACCGATTATCGAAACAAGATCATCCACCTTTACGTGTCCGACGATCTCAACACGATCCTCTACATGTTCCTTCAGCAAAGCATCGTGAACTACCGCGACTTCGTGCTCGATGTCTTCGGTAAGGACTTGGCTGATGACATCACATGGACGCTTTTGCCGCTCGCTGCGAGCACCCCCAGCGATGCAATCCGATCCCTACGAGTAGACGGGGATGGAAGATCCACACAAGTAGTCGAGGACTTCCTACGAGACCTGAGGAAGATCATCGGCGAAGCTGAAGATCTAGGAGCAGACATGGGCCGCATCGCCATGCTCCAAGAGATCAACCTGCAATCTGGGAAGAAGATCAGCCGAGCCGATCTTGAAGTTGCAATTGACCAAGGTGCCGCAACCACAATCGTTCAACGAAAAGTGGACCCCAACGAAACACACCCGTATTCCGCAACGCAGCTGATAGCGCGAGCGAATAGGGCAAGGAAGAACGGGAGGGAGCTAAGCATCTACGATCTGACTTGCATGGCGTGGAAACACAATATGCGAGACAACTGCAAGTTCGCTTGGCAAGGAACCCATACCCCCACCCACGTGTGGTCTGGAGATGCGTTGAGCTTTCTCAAGAGTCAAACTGACGAGGAGTTCGACCGCGTCAGGGCGGAGTACCAGAAGTATCAGCGAGGCAAGAAGCACAGCAAGAAGTGAAGGGCGATTCCCAGATACCTTTTGACGCGACCCCTGTGCTATCTGACGGCTCCGAGTTCGTGCCGCAGAGTGGGCGCAAAACCAGCTTGCCCCGATAAATGGGCTCCACAATCAGCTGGCCGAACTGACCCCGCCAGCGTGCCGGTACTTCGCCCGCCACGACCGAACAGCTCGCGTTCCCCGTGTTATCGCGCCATTTCACGCGGCGAGCACACAATCGCGCACATCGTTAGTGTGTATCACTCGCGCTATGCAACGTTTGCCAATCACCACGTTGATGGTCGCGTCCTTCTGACGCTGGATCGTTGCGAAGTTTCTTTAAAGACCTCCAGGTCGGGGATGTAGCCATCCTCGTGGTTCTGGAAGCTATCGGCCAGCGCGATGTTATCGAAGGGCACGTTTTCGGGTTCCGACTCACCGTTGCGTTGGGCCTCCTCGGCATGCAGCGCATTGTAGGTGGTCTCGATATTCACCGCCGAGACGTAGTAGGCCAGCAGCATGATTTCCGTGGCGAAGAGCTCGCCGTAGTACTTGCGGCCCAGGTCTCCCGGCTCAATGAGCCCGGATTGCAGCAGGCGCACCATAAACGTTGAGGTGCCGACGAATGGATCGAGAATGCACACCCCTTGGCCTATGGCCTACTAAGCCACACCACCAAACAGCGCGCCCGCGCCATAGGTCAGCGCCAGGCCCAGGCCGCCACCGACGACCAGGCGAACCACCGAGCGGGCCACGCTGGTGCCGGCGATCTTCGCCGAAATTAGGCCAGTCAGGGCCAGGGAGAGCATCGTCACCACGGTGACGACCCATGCCTGCGTGCCAGAAGGTGCCACGAAGACCGAGATCATCGGCAGCGCCGCGCCAGCCAAGAAGGACAGCGCAGAGAAGAACGCCGCCGCCCGCGCGCTGGTCAGCCCGTCCGCGTCAATACCCAGCTCCAGCTGCAAGTGAGCGCGCAGGGCGTCCTTGGCGTGGATCTCGCGGGCCACCTCGTGGATGTCGCTCGAGGGATGTTATTCACTCGCCCTCTCCCCTGCTTAAAAGAACCGGTTGACTTGAAAGCCTCGGCGAGGGACCGATTCCGTCGAACTGAGGATCAAGATGAGTAGTGGTGAGTCAGACCTTAAACTGTGTCTGTCACTCAACGAAAGGCACCACATGATCACCACTCGTCGTCGCACACTCCTCGCTCCAGTTTTTGCCCTCAGCCTCATCAGTCTTTTCGGCCTCACTGCTTGCGGCAGTGAGGACACAACCGCTGAACCGTCCACCACTACTGTCACCAGTGCTCCGCCTAGCGAGTCCAAGAGCTCAGAACCAGAGACCGACACGGTCACCAGTACTCCCAAGGACACACCGCCCCCGCCCACCACAGTCACCAGTACGCCGGAGCCCACGCAGCAGAGTAGCCCTGCTGCTGAAGAGGAACAACCCGCTCAGCAGGCTCCAGCTAATCAACCCAGAGCCACTTCTCCAGCGCAGAAGCAACCACCGATGGGTAATCAGGGAGCAAGCCCTGACTGCCCCGCCTACCGCTGTGGCTACGGTACTGCTCCTAATGGGGCGCAGAACTTAACCAGTGGTGAGACGCAACTGCTGGCTCTCTGCAACTCCGGCGAGTATAACGCTCCCCAGGTTTGTGCGAATCTTCGACTCAAGGCCCAGCGGGCGGGACAGAACTAGCTGGGTACTTCTCACAGCTACCTCCGCGATCGTCAGATGCTGAACATGGCTGCCCTGACCTCGATGCGCTGCATGAAGGCCGCGCCCGAGGACTAGACCCCCTCCTCGCTCCCGCATCGCCACCCCCTGGAATAAGGGCACCCTTAGTATCGCTAAGCTTCACTAAAGGGAATCTCGCGCGCCAGCGCGTATAACCGCGCAACTGCGCGTGCCAGCGCACAGAATCACACACCAGGCGATCCGAAGGAGGGCACGCACCACCGTGGCTGAAAAGGACCCGCACGCCGCAAACTCACAGCCGGGCACCCCGGGCCAGGGCACCGCAAACCCCCGCCCCGGCGCGACGGAGGCCACGATCCAGTCCCCCGGCACCTATCCCCCGGGTGAGGACCCGCGCCGCTGGAAAGTTCTGGGCGTCATCCTCACGACGATCTTCATGTCGCTGATCAGCGTGTCCATCATCAACGTCGCCCTGCCCTCCATCCAGCAGGGGCTGGGCGCCACCGAATCGGACATTCAGTGGGTACTCTCCGGCTACACGCTGACGTTCGGCGTGGTTCTCGTCGCCGCTGGCCGCGCCGGCGATCTGCTCGGCCGGGGCGGGATGTACCTCATTGGCTTGAGCGTCTACACCCTGGCCGCCATCACCGCGGGCTTCGCCCCCACTGCGGAAGCTCTGAACGTCACCCGCTTCATCCAGGGCGTGGGCGCCGGCCTGCTCAACCCGCAGGCCGTGGGCATGATCCAGCAGTTCTTCCGCGGCAAGGAGCGCGGCCGGGCTTTCGGCTGGTTCGGCACCGTCGTGGGCGTGGCTGTGGCCATCGGGCCCGTCCTGGGTGGCTTCCTCATTCGCGTCGGCGGCCCGGAGCACGGCTGGCGCTGGACTTTCCTGGTCAACGTTCCCTTCGGCCTTCTCGCCTTCGTCCTCGCGCTCCTGTGGTTCCCGCGCCCGCTGATGGGCCGGGTTAAGGATCCCGCCACCGGCCGTAACGTGGGCGTCATCCGCGCGGTGCGCAGCCTCGACCCCTTCGGTTCGCTCCTGCTTGGCTTGGCCGTCCTGGCCTTCCTCTTCCCATTTGTGGAATCCTCCGGGAGCGCGCGGACCTTCCTGCTTCTGCCCGTCGCCGTCGCCCTGCTGGCCGGGTGGCTGGCGTGGGAGCGCCATGTGAAAAAGTCGAAGCCCTTCGACCCGATGGTGGACATGCAGATCTTCCGCTTCCCCAGCTTCCGCCTGGGCACCATGCTGGCGGGAGTGTACTTCATGGGCATAACCAGCATTTGGGTGCTCGTGGCTCTGTACTTCCAAAACGGCCTGGGTTACAGCGCGCTCGTCGCCGGTAGCGTTGGCATTCCTGCCGCGATCAGCAGCTCTTTCGCCGCCAATTGGGCTGGCAAGCGGGTCGCCGACCGGGGTCGCAGAGTTGTGATCGACGGCATCACCGTGGCGCTGACCGGCATTGTGCTGACCATCCTCGCCCTTGTGCTGCACCATGTTACGGGCCTTTCGGAGTGGTGGATGGTCCTCACCCTCTTCCTCGTCGGCACCGGCCAAGGCGCGGTTATCGGCCCGAACCAAACTCTCACGCTCGCGGACGTGCCCCTCAACTACGCGGGCAGCTCTGGCGCGGTCCTGCAGACTGCACAACGCATCGGTACTGCCATGGGGCTCGCACTGATCACCGCGATCGTCTTCGCCAGCTCGCGCGCCATCAACTGGCCCCTCGGCACCGCCATCGGCTTCGGCACCATCGGTTCGCTCATGGCCGTCGCCCTCGTCATCGCGCTCTACGACAATCGCCTGCGCGCCCGTCGTGCCGCCCGTTAATTACTGACGCCACCAGGCCTCCCCAACCCCAGCCTCACCTAATGAAAGGCATCCTGACCTGCGTAAAGGTAGCCTTTCAATGCTTGCGGAAGGTTTCAAACCCAGCGATACTTGAGTCATGAGCACTTCAGTATCTTGCCCCTGCGATCGCTACTACGACGGCAGCTGCACTGCCGTGGCTACGTGCGAACGCGGGGTTATCACCATCCCGACGGCTGAAGTGACCACTCCAGCCGAACACCCCGAGCTTGCCGCTCCCACGGTGCGCACCGAGCGCCCCGAAAGCGCCGAACACCCCGAACTCACTGACCCAGCTGAGCACGCCGAGCGCGCCGACGTCGATGAGAATCACGGCGAGAGCCTCAACCGCCTCCGCGCGGCTGTCCTCGGTGCCAACGACGGCATCGTCTCCACCGCCGCGGTCCTCGTTGGCGTGGCGGGCGCGACCAGCAACCCACAGACGATCGCCATGTCCGGCTTGGCCGCCGTCATTGGCGGCGCCGTGTCCATGGCGCTCGGCGAGTACGTCTCCGTCTCCTCGCAGCGAGATTCCGAGCGCGCCATGGGCATGAGCCAGCTGGTGAACCCGTGGTCGGCGGGCATCGCATCCTTCATTTCCTTCATCTTGGGTGCCGCACTGCCGTTTGCCGCTGCCCTGTTCGCCCCCGTCGCCGTAATTTTCGGCGTGACCTTCGTAGCCTTGGCGCTCACTGGCGCCCTGTCGGCTCACCTCAGTAACGTGCCGAAGACCCGCGCTGTGCTGCGCATCGTGATCGGTGGCATGGCGGCCCTGGCGGTCACCTTCGCCGTCGGCTCCGTATTCGGAGCGACGATATAGCCTACCCCCTCCCCCAATAGCGCTACAGCTCCCAGCTAGATTCCTTGTAGATTCGGGTGCTGTAGCGCTATTTCACAACGCCACCGCACCGCACCGCGGAGGAAATTGACGAAATCGTCAAAATCTACAAAAATGTCCAGGGTGTCTGTTGAAATAGACCGAGCTTCCCTCCCCACAGAAATTAGGTAAAGCCATGTCTTCCCTAGCAGTAGAAGCCCAGGATCTCGAGCTAAAAGGTGACGAGGGCCGAGTGTTCGGCCCTCTTTCTTTCGCTATCCCCAACCAGGGTCTAACCAACCTGCTTGGCAAGGGTGGCTCCGGCCGCACGGCCCTAGCTCTGGTTCTTTCTGGCCGGATGAAGCCCACCGGCGGATCGCTGAGCGTGCTCGGCGAATCCAAACCGAAACCCATCCGCTCCCGAGTGGCCATCGCCGGTGTCGAGCAGATCGACTTGCTGGAGCGTTCCGTCACGGTCCAGGACGTTCTCACCGAATCCATGTCCTGGTCGAAACCGTGGTTCATGCCGATGCGCAAGGCCTCGCAAGAGGATCTGGAGCGCTTCTGCAACTACGTCTACGGCGACCGCGACCTACCTCCGCTGAATGCCTACATCTCTCAACTGGACAACCTGGACAAGATCATGCTGCGCATCAGCCTGGCCCTGTCGCCCGCCGACAACAAGCCGGTCGAACTGCTGATCATGGACGACATCGAGCAGGTGCACGAGAACGACGACCGGGCGATTCTGTTGCAGGTGCTCGAGCGCCTTTCGGAAGACATTCCTGTGATCGTGAACTCGTCGAACCCCATTGTCGGCCCTGTGGAGCCGAACAAGGTTATTGAAATTGACGCCAACGCTGGCCACGCGCACCCGATTCATACCGGACTGCGCGAATACCCTGACCCGGCGGAGGTCGAATCAGGCCAGTACGACCCAGCACTGGACGACCCAGAACTCGACGATCTGGACATCCCCGAAGACCACACCAACACCACAGAGCAAAAGGAGAACCGTTAATGCTTGCCGGTTTCAAACTCAACAGCGAAATCCGCAGCTTCAAGCGCAATAAACTCACCCGAGCTGCACTTGTCATCCTCGTGCTCATGCCGCTGCTGTACTCCGCCCTCTACCTTTGGGCTTTCTGGAACCCCTTCGGGAACCTGAACAGCCTGCCTGTCGCACTGGTTAACAGTGACAAGGGAACCAACGTTGAGGGCGAGGAACTGCGCGCCGGCGACGAGGTGATTCAGGGACTAAGGGACAACGACCAGATCAGCTGGATCGAAACGGATGCCGAAGATGCCCGCAAGGGCGTGGAATCCGGTCGGTATTACTTCTCCCTCGAGTTGCCGGAGAATTTCTCCGAAGCCGTGGCCTCCCCCACCTCCGATAACCCGGAGAAGGCCAACCTCATCAGCACTTACAACGACGCCAACGGTTTCCTATCGACCATGATCGGCCAGAACGTCATGCGTGAGGTCATCAGCGTGGTGGGCGACAAGATCAGTGCCGAGGCCGTGGACAAGGTCCTCGTCGGCATCGTGGACGCCGGCTCCGGCATGCAAAAGGCCGCCATCGGCGCCGGCAAGCTCGCCGACGGCACCGCTGAACTGAAGGACGGGTCTATCCAATTGGACGACGGCGCCAACAAACTCGCCGACGGCCTGGCCACCGCCAAGGATGGCTCCGGCAAGCTGCGCAAGGGCGCAACCGATCTGGACGACGGACTCGTCAAGCTCCACGACGGCTCGGGCAAACTAGCCGACGGTACTGACGAGCTCGCCACGAAGGTGAACGCTGCGGCCGACAAGATCAACGGCAAGGCCGGAAAGCTCAACGAGCTGGAAGATGGCGTCAATAAACTCGGCGACGGAGCAAGCCAGGTCAACGACGGAGTGCAGAAGCTCAACACCCAACTCGGTGGCGTGACCAAGGCCCAGGGCGACCACGCGGCTAACCTGCGTGGGCTCTCCCGCGACCTGCGCGGCACCGGCGTACCCGCCGCCATCACCGCGGCCGACGAGCTGGACAAGGTCGCCTTCGCCCTGGAAACGCAGGGCCTCGGCCCGAAGTCGCAGAACGCATCGGACTTGAAGCGCCTGGCCGACGGCAGCGCACAGCTGTCCTACCAGCTCAACGACCCGAACGCGCCACTGCGCAACGGCGTGACCGAGCTGAAGGGCCTGCCAGGACAGTTCAAGCAACTGCAGGACGGCGTGAACAAGCTCAACGACGGCGCGCAGACACTCGACGAGAAAATGGGCGAAGCCTCCGACGGCGCGGGCAAGTTGAAGGACGGCGTGATCAAGCTGGACGACGGCAATACCAAGCTCAAGGACGGTGCGGATAAGCTCGTCGAAGGCACCGGCAAGGCCAAGGACGGCACCGCCAAGCTGGACGACGGCGCCTCCGAGCTGCACACCAAGCTCTCCGATGGCTCCAAGCAGGTTCCGAATTGGAACGAGGGCCAGCGCCTGGCCACCGCCTCCACCATCGGCGGACCAGTGGACCTGAAGAGCGACAACGATTCCGGCAACCACACCTTCGGCGCCGGCATGGCACCGTTCTTCTTCAGCATGGCGCTGTTCATCGGCGGCATCATGGTCTACGTGATGATCAAGCCCCTGCAGGCTCGAACCGTCAACTCTGGTGTGCACTCCTGGCGTGCGGCGCTCTCCGGCTTCCTGCCGACCGGCCTACTCGCCATTGGCCAGGCAGCTGTCGTGGTCGGCGTGACCGTCTGGGGCGTGGGCATGGAAGTCGATAACCTACCGGGTCTATTCCTCTTCGCTGCCCTCGTGGCGCTGGTGTGGATGCTGATGAACCAAATGTTCATCGCGTTCATGGGCCCTGGACCAGGCCGCGTGGCAGCCCTAGCGGTGCTCATGTTGATGATCGTCGCCTCGGGAGGCCTCTACCCCGTCGAGACCCAAAACAAATTCTTCCAATTCCTGCATCCGTTCGACCCAATGACGTACACAGTCAACGGCTTCAGGCAGCTGATCTACGGCTTCTACGACGAACGCCTACCGATCGCAGTGGGAGTGCTGTTCCTCGTCGGCCTCGGCTGCTTCCTGGTCACCACGCTATCGGCCCGCAGCCAGCAAACGTGGACCATGAAGCGACTGCACCCGGTGCTGAACGCTTAAGGTTCGGTGGGACGAGGGGGCGTCACAAAACCTTGTCGGCGCCCTCGACACCCAGCAACAAATCCGGGTCGATCTTCTGCCCCGCGCGCAGGGTAGAGATCGACCCGTTGGATTCCAGAATCATGCACGCGACCTCGCTAAAGTCGCGCACACCCGCCTTGCGCGCGGCCGTGGCGATAGCGGTCTCGGTGATGTGGTTGCGCTGCAGAGTCTCCTCCAGCACCTCGCCGTGGGCGATCAGCACCGTCGGGGGCGGGTTGATAGTGCGGCGCAAGGCCACGACGTCCTGCACGGCGCCGAAGAGAGCCTCCATGCCCATGAGGGTGAGCAGGCCGATCACGCCCGCGGCCAATGACGGCGGGTGGCCCAGAACAGTACGGCCCGCGACAGCACCGAACATGAAAATAACGACGGCATCGAAGCCACCCAGCGGGCTGAGGATGCGCTGCCCGAACAGCCGCACCGCCACCAGGAACGTCAAGTAGATACCGACGGCGGCGACCATGACCACCGGGATGCGCCACAGATCAATGCCGAGCTGTTCCTTCAGCACCGGCCCCCACCCCTGCGGCGGGGTGAAATCCGCCGCGCTTATCGCAACCGTCGTGAGTGATTCATGCATCCCGCCAAACATGGATACTCATTGTACGCCCAGGTAGAGGGCACGCTACTTTTCGAGTTCCTCGTCTGGGATCTCGCTCTTCACCTCGTCGGTGATGGTCTCGTGCAGCTCCTTGTCCTCGATGTTGGACTCGCCGACCAGCTTGCGCAGCTCCTGGCGATCCTCGTCGGTGTACTCCTCATCGTCGTGCTCGCGGGCGTGGGCGAGCTCGTGGATGCGGTCGCGGCGTTTGGACTCCGCAAAAATGCGGGCGCGGGAGCGAACCCACCAGACGATCATCACGACGATCATCACCAGGCCGATGTAGCCGATCACCGGGTAGACGTAGGTCATGAGGGTATCGAAGCCCACGAAGCTGATGCCGTAGCCAATCAGCGTCACCACGATAAACACCGGGCGGAAGGACTTGTCGGTGCTGGCGGTCAGGCGCTTACCCAGCGCGTAGAACATGCCGATCGCAGTGTTGAAGATCATGAAGAAGATGATGATCGCCATGATCACGCCCAGCACCGGGCTGATGTCGTCCATCATCGCCAGCATCGGCACGTCGCTGCCCTGGACGGTCTCGATGTTCAGGTACAGGGTGATAGCGGCAATGATCAGCATGATGGTGTACAGAACGCCACCCATCAGGCCACCCATGCCGGCCTCCTTCGGGGAGGCGTAGTTACCGCCGATCACCAGGGACATGGACACACCCAGCAGCAGCGCCAGGCCGTTGTAGTTCAGGGCAGAGACGAACCACGGAGAAACCGGCGACTCCTCCGCCATCGCGATCTCGTTCAGGTGCGACGTGTCGGAGGGCATGTTGATCATCGTGTACACGAAGGCGAAAATCACCGCGATGATGATCAGCGGGGTCAGCGCGCCGATGACCTGGCTGACCTTCTCCACGTCCAGCATTCCGGCGGCCAGCACCACGCCCGTCATCAGCAGCGCGCCCGCCCAGGCGGGGAGGCCGAATTGTTGCTCCAGGTTGGAACCCGCGCCGGCGAGCATCACGAAACCGACGGCGAACAGGGTGATCGTCACGGAGACATCCAAGAACCGCGAGACGATGGGGTGCGCGACGTTGCGGAACACCATGCGGTGCTCGTCGGCCAGGAAGTAGCTGCCGACCTGCAGGATCACGCTACCGGCGAGGGTCATGACGATGCCGGCCAGCACCGCGCCCCAGATGCCGTTGAGGCCGAAGGAAATGAAGTATTGGATGACTTCTTGGCCGGTGGCGAAGCCCGCGCCGACGGTCAGCCCGACGAAGGCCATGGCGATAGAGAATGTTCTCTTCACGCTGAGGAAACTCCTTCACTAAAACGTCACTAAAAACTCGGAATCTGCTTAGGAAGCAGAAACAGAAATTAGAAAAGCAAATTATGCGATTTTGTCCGAACTATGACTGTACTCCGTCGGATCCCCTACAGCACTTCAGCTAGCAACGCCTCACAACTCGCGCACCACACGCCCCGCGCCCGCGACAGCCTCCCCGATGTAACCGCCGCCGAACACCGCCGCATGCAGCCACAGCAGGTGCTGCTGGTGCAGGTCCACGCTCTGCGCACCTGTCCCCCAGCCATCCACGTGCGGGCTGGCCTCGAAATACGCGCCCTCAATGCTGCTCAGGTGCGGCGCGCCGAAGAGCCGCAGCGCCGCCAGGTCCGCGCGCGGATGACCGCCATGCGCGCTCGGGTCGATGAGGATTGCTCCTTCTTTATTTCTTGACGCTCTATTTCTTGACGCCACCTTCCCCCACAACACATTCCCCGCCCACAGATCACCGTGGATGCGAGCCGGAGGTGTGCCATCGTCCAGCTGCCCGGCGCGCAAGGCCTCCAGCAGCCGGGTAACCTCGGCGGGAATGTCCGCTGCTGTGGCGCCACCGAATACACGCGCAACCAGCGGAGACAAGCATACGTCCGCGTAGAACTCTCCCCAGCTTTCGGAGGTTTTCAGGGGCAGCTTCAAGAGGTTGTCGTTGGGGCCTTGGAATCCGGACTCCCCCGTCGGCGAGAACCCGAAATGGGGCGCCCCCGCGGCATGCGTGGCCGCCAGCATTCGGCCGAAATCCTCGGCCATGGCGCGTGTGGGCGTCATCGGCTCTACCCGATCAATCCCCAAGCCACGAGAATCGTGCTCGTGAACGGCGACAACCGGTGCGCCTCCCGGGGCTTCGGCGAGCCAGCGCAGGCCCGCGACCTCCCAAGCGCCGGGGCGACCAGGGTTGTTCTTCCAATAAATGTCAGAAATAGCCATGCCTCCCAGTGTTACAGCGTTACGGCTTCGGCGCGGCAGCGTTGCTGTGGCGGCAGGCTGGCGGGCGCCTGAAAGGCCAGGAAAATCGGCCTACACTGGGAGTTGAAGGTCATCGAACCGGAAGGAGCATCATGAAGATCGTAGACAACGGACCAGAGGCCAATGTCTTTGACATTGAAACCGCCACCCGAGAGAACACCAACTACCGCACCACCGCTTGGACGGGCAAGTACCTGCAGGTGACCCTCATGTCCATCGCCCCCGGCGATTCCATCGGCCTGGAGGTGCACCACGATACCGACCAGTTCCTGCGCCTGGACGCGGGTGTTGGCAAGTGCATCATGGGTCCGGATAAGGACAACATGACCATCCAGCAGGAAGTCTCCGACGGCTGGGCTGTGCAGGTTCCGGCTGGTGTGTGGCACGACATCATCAACACTGGTGACGAGCCGATGCAGGTTTACGCGATCTACGCGCCGAGCCACCACGCTAAGGGCATCGTGCAGGAGACCGCCGAGCAGGCGGAGCAGGACGAGGAGTCCGGCAAGGACGTTCCGCCGGAGTGGACCGTTCAGCCTCCGAAGCAGCAGGCCGACGAGCACGCCTAAAGCTGGGTTGAGCCGTCGACAGTGGCACCCCTACTCGGGGCGCCACTTTTCTTTTGCCCTGCACTGCGCTGCCTCTGCCGCGGCTTTCACCGTGCGACCTGCACCTGGCGTCGTTCACCGTGCGACCTGCACCGCATAGCCTTCACAGCACCGGAACCGTCCACACCACTCACACCACATGCACCCCTTATGCCCCACAAGCTTCACAGTCGCGAGCGAGCTACAGCGCCAATGTCCCAAATCTTCCACTTTCACCAAAAAGCACATTTGCAGCCCAGTTTCCAAAATCTCCTGACCTGCACTAATAGATTAGTTATAAAAACAGAGTGGAAGATTTGGGACATCACCCCCTGACACCACGCGCCCATACCCCCGGACTACACGCCCAACCCCCGGTATGCAATACGTCGCGATCGCGGTACGTTAGCATGTGAAACTAAACAGCGTTCAAGACTGGCGTTCAAGACTGATACGCCCCCATAACTTGCACGAGAAGTTTCACGACAGCTTTGAGGAGACCGACGATGACTACCGCTGAAACGAAGCCAGCCACCGAAACCGGCGAAAACGCAGGCACCGCAGGAACTGCAAGCACCACCGCAACCGCAGGCGCCGCAGCAACCCCAGAAATCCTAAACCTCGCCCGCACGAAGGTCCTAGAAAACGGCGAGCCCCTGAACTACGAGGAAACCCTCCAGGTCCTGCAGCTAGGCGACGAGCACCTGGACGAGCTCCTGGACCTCGCCCACCAGGTCCGCCTGAAGTGGTGCGGCGATGCCGTGGAGATGGAGGGCATTATCTCCCTGCAGACCGGCGGCTGCCCCGAGGATTGCCACTTCTGCGCCCAGTCGGGCCTTTTCGAGTCCCCGGTCCGCTCCATCCAGCTGGACATCGCCCAGCTGATCGAGGCCGCGAAGCAAACCGCCAAGACCGGCGCCACGGAGTTCTGCATCGTCGCCGCCGTGAAGGGCCCGGACGAGGACCTGATGAACCAGATGGCCAAGGCCATCGCCGCCATCCAGGCGGAGGTCGACATCAACATCGCCGCGTCCATCGGCATCCTCACCCAGGAGCAGGTCGATCGCCTGAAGGAACTCGGCGTGCACCGCTACAACCACAACCTGGAGACCTGCAAGAGCTACTTCCCGGAGGTTGTGACCACCCACACCTGGGAGGAGCGCACCTCCACCCTGGAGATGGTCCGCGACGCGGGCATGGAGGTCTGCTGCGGTGGCATCGTCGGCATGGGCGAGACTGTCGAGCAGCGCGCGGAGTTCGCCATCGACCTACAGAACCTCGACCCCACGGAGGTTCCGCTGAACTTCTTCGACCCCCGCCCGGGCACTCCGTTCGCGGACCTCGAGCCCATGCCGGTCAACGATGCTCTGCGCACCATCGGCGCGTTCCGCCTGGCTCTCCCCCGCCAGCTGCTGCGTTTCGCAGGCGGCCGCGAGCTGACTTTGGGCGACCTGGGCGCGGAGAAGGGCCTGTTGGGCGGCATCAACGCCGTCATTGTGGGCAACTACCTGACCACGCTGGGCCGCCCCGCCGAGCGCGACGTGGATATGCTCGGCAAGCTCCAGCTGCCGATCAAGGCGCTCAACGCAACCCTGTAGGCGCACCGTGACTTCCTCTATGCCTCTAAGCGAACTCACCGCCCTGTTTGTCTTGGGCGGTACCCCTTTATATGACGCCCACACGGGCCAGCCACTCGACTCTTCAGACGAGACCTTGCGCGTCGGCCGCGGAGCGCTTGCGCAGGCGAGCCGCGGGGCACTAGCGGGTTTGGAGCCACCGCGTTTCTGCCCGCTGTGCGGGCGCCGCATGAAGGTGCAGGTGAATCCGATGGGTTGGACGGCGGAGTGCTCCCGGCATGGCGATGTGGATTCTTCGATTGTGGTGGATATGTAGCTTCCAGCACGTAGTGTGGAACCACCGCTAGTTACGGCGACAAAACTTCCGCTGAAGAGACAATCCACTCGAGATCACCCACTAACAACACGGTTCACCTACGAAAGGCATCACAAACATGGCAGCACCGGAAATTTCCGCCAGCACCACCGTCAACGCACCCGCCAGCAAAGTCTGGCAGCGGGTTACCGACCTTTCGGCGATGGGCCAGCGCAGCCCGCAGTGCAAGAAGATGATCCTGTTGCCGCGTGGCAGCAGTTCCAGCAACAGCAACGCAGCGGGCGCGGGCAACGCTGCGGGCGCGGGCGCGAGCGGTTCCGCGGGCGCAGCCCCGGCTCCGGGCACCGTCACCATCAACTTCAACCGCCAGGGCATCCTCTGGTGGCCCACCTGGGCGGTCGTCACCGAAGTCGAGCCGGAGAAGGTCTTCGAGTTCAAGATCCCCCTGAACGGCACGCGCTGGCGCTTCGAGCTCGCCCCCGCCGCCGACGGCGCTCAGACGGTTCTCACAGAGAAGCGCCTGGCTCCCGGTGGCAAGACCTCCCTGATCTCCCGTGTGCTGGTCGCGGTCGTCCTCGGCGGGGAGGAAAAGTTCGAGGCTAGCCTGCAGGAAGGAATCCAGCAGACCATCCGTGCGCTTGCTAGGGAAGCTGAAAATTTTTAGGTACAGTTCACTCTCGTGAGTGATCAGACCAACGTAACTACCGCCACTTGGCCCCGTTCCAGAATCATTGCAGCCTGGGCACTGGCGAATGCGGTTATCGTTGGAGTTCTGATTTTCTGGCCCTTCGCCAACGGCGACCCCATGTATTACTTCCGTAATTCCCTGGAGGAGCCCCCAGCCCCCAGCCATGGCGCGCTGCCGCTATCCGAGTATCCGGATGCCGGCCTGTGGCCCGTCCGCGCGATCATCCAGCTGAGCGGAGACCACGCCTATGTTTTCCTCACCCTGTTCTCTGGGTTCCTCATTGCCCTCAGCACGGCATTCTTCTTCTACCTGCTGAATCGCAGCCACCGCGCCGCACTGTTCTGGACCGCCTTCACCGCCGCCGCGGGGCCTATCGCCTACTCTCGCCTGGATCTCATCCCCGGCCTGCTGGTCGCCGCCACCGCGGCTGCATTGTTCACCCACCCCAAGCTCGCCTCCGCACTGCTGGGGTTCGCGGCCATGTCGAAGCTGTGGCCCGCCGCGCTGGCCGCCGGGCTGGTGGATAAATGGAATCGCTCCGCCACCTGGGTTCGCCTGGCCACGTTCGGCGGCACCCTCGTGGTCGTCGGCGCGATCACGGCGCTGACCTCCGGCTGGGATCGCCTGGTCTCCCCGCTGACGTACCAGGACGTCCGTGGCCTGCAGATCGAGTCGATCCTCGCCACTCCCCTGATCGTCGCGGCTGCGTTCTTCCCCGGCCATTGGCACATCGATAAGGCCCCGTCGAAGAGTTTCGAGATCTTCGGCCCGGGCGTGGATCAACTGGTCACGGCCAGCAGCGTACTGATGGCGTGCACAATGTTGTTCGGCCTGGGCTGGGCTCTGTGGCATTTTCTTGGTGACGCCTGGTCTCCCCGCAGTACCGCCCTGTTCTTCCTGACTATGGTGCTGCTGCTGATCGTCTCCAACAAGGTGTTCTCCCCGCAGTACGTCGTGTGGTTCGGCCCGCTGCTGGCCGTGCTGGTGGCAAAGCAGCCGGAAGAGCCCGGCGCCTCCGCGCAAGCCGGAACGAGTAGCGAGGCCGACGCGCTGCGCAAACTCTCGTGGCTCAGCGTGCTTGTCGCAGCCCTGACCACGGCAGTGTTCCCCTTCACCTACAACCTGCTGTTTGAAGGCCCCCACTGGTTCGCAGCCCTCGTACTCACCGCCCGGAACATCCTGATGGTGTACATCACCTACCTGGCGCTAAAGGCCACCATCCACGCCGGGTTAAAGTCGCAGGCCGCGAAGAAGCGGGAGGCTGGGGGCGTCATAAAGAAAGAACCTTTAAAGGAAAAAGCCTAAGCGTAACGGCGCACGTTGCGATCGCGCGTGAGCCACATTCCGCAGAAACCGCAGGCCCACACGGTAGCCACCGCGATCCAGGCCACGCCGAAGTCCGACCAGCCGTAGTTACCGTCCGGGGCGCGCAGGTTCAGCAGCACGCCGACGGCCTGGGCGCCGATCATGCCCGCAACCCAGCCGCCCATGTTCGCCAAGCCGGTGCCGGTGGCGACGAAGCGGCGATCCACCTTCTCGCGCACGGAGTCGAAGCCCAAGTTCGCAACCGGGCCGGTGAAGCCCATGATGATGTTCATCAGGCACGCCGCCCACAGCACGCCCGTCGGCGCGGAGGTGAAGAACCACAGCCAGCCCAGCCAACCGGTGATGGAGAAGATCATCACGATCTGCATGCGGCGGTTGTAGAAGCGGGCGGATAGCAGGCCCACGATCGGGCCGACCGCCACGGAGGCCAGCGTGCCCAGCGAGAGCGCCAACCCGGCCTGGTCGGCGGGCAGGCCCAGGCCGAGGGTCATGATCGGCAGGCCCCACAGCAGGGTGAACACTACCAGCGCACCGAGGCCCGTCCAGTGGATGAAGAAGCCGTGCCAGCAGACACGGTTGGTCAGCACGTTGGCCAGGACCTTCTTGACACCCAGGCGCTCGGCGGGCTTGGCGGCGGTGGTGGTCTTCTCAGACTCGGTGGCATTGCCACGCGCCGCCTCTGCCTCTGCCTTCGGCTCCGGCGAGTCCTTCACCAGCACACCCGCCGCCAGCGCCAGCAGCGCGCCAACCGCGCCGAGGCTCACGAAGCCGGTCTGCCAGCTGGTCGCGTGCAGCAGGCTCAAGAAAGGCACGGCGGAAAGGAACTGGCCAAACTGCCCCACCGCGCCCGTCAGCTGGCCGAGCAGCGGTGCGTGGCGCAGCGGAATCCACGCGGGGATCAGGCGCATCACGGACAGGAAGGCCGTCGCATCACCCGCACCGATCAGCATGCGGGCGAAGATCGCCACCGGGTAGCTCGTGGTGAAGGCCAGCGTGACCTGCCCCACTGCCATGACGAAGGCGCCGGCCACCATCAGCTTGCGCGGGCCGAAGCGATCCACCAGCAAGCCCACCGGGATCTGCGCGAAGGCGTACACCGCCAGCTGGAGTGCAGTGAAGACCGCCAGCTGGGCGGCGTTGATGTGGAAGCGGTCGATGGCATCCACGCTGGCCACGCCGAAGGAAGTACGTCCCGTTACCGCCAGGGTGTAGCACAGCACCCCGGCTCCCCACACGATGAGCGCACGGGGGCTGAGTTTCTCTTTGTCCGTAGCTGTCACTCATCACACGCTACTCCGTGGGTTATGGATAAACTCATTCACCATGAGCCTTACCCGCCCCTTCGCTAATCGCCGCCGCGTTCTGGCCATCGTTGTGGCCCTGCTGGTAGTTATCGCTCTGGCTATCTGGGCCATCTTGGGTTTTTCTGGTGAGGACGCCCCCTCGGCCTCCAACACCACCAACTCCAGCGAGGGCTCGTCCAACTCCGCCACCTCGAGCTCCGCGAAGCCCAGCGAGAAGAAGCCGAAGAAGGACGGCAAGCGGGAGGACGAGGATGACCCCTCGGTGGTTCCGGGGCCGGTCGAGGGAACCGGGTCTTTCAACATGGACGGCCCCGCGCCGGTGCAGGGTGCAACGTTCGACTCGATGCCCTACGCTCTGCCGCTGAACCCGGCGGGGCCGCAGAACACCATGGTGCGCTGGGTCAATGGCTGGGGTGTTTCGCCGAAGGATGCGGAGAAGGGCACGATGTACGTCCTGGGGCATGCGTGGGGTGCGGCCCCGCTGGTGTTCAACCCCTTGAGCGAGGCGGTGACGGCGGATGTGGACCTGAATGCTCCGCCGAAGAACGTGAACGGCACGGATGGCAAGCCGGTGAAGCGCTACTCCTCCGACGTCTTGAACGGCGCGCGAATCAAGATGCGCGACGGCGCGAACCACCAGAAGACCTGGAAGGTCACCCGCAGCTGGCTAGTGGATAAGAACGAGGCCATCGTGGACCCGGACATTATGGACGACAAGCGTCCGGGGCGGATCGTGCTGATCGCCTGCTCGGTCTCCGGCAGCAACGACCTCGGCTACAACGTCATCGTCGAAGGCGAGCTGGTTTAGCCCGCTAGCGGCGAGCGGCTCCGGCCGCTGGTCTAGCCACCGTAGTCGATGCCGACGTCCTCGCCCCAGAACACCCGGTCCACTACTCGGTGGGCCTTGCGGGTCTTCTTCAGGTAGTCGTCCAGGAACTCCTGGGCCTGCTCTGGCGGCCAGTGGGCGGCAGCCGCAACGTGGCGCAGCTGGTCGCCGTGGCTGGGCAGCTGATCCTTCCGCTTGCCCTTGACCAACACAATCGCGTTGCGGGCGATGGTGGCGGTGATCCAGGCATCGCGCAGAATCTCCGCATCGGATTCGGCGATGTACTCGCCGCTGGCGAGCTCGCGCAGGGTTTCCAGGGTGGAGGTGTTGCGCAGGTTATCCGCGTCGTCCCCGTGCTGCATGGTGAGCAGCTGCACGGTCCACTCCACGTCCGTCAGGGCGCCACGGCCCAGCTTGGTGTGCGTCTTGCGGTCCGCGCCGCGCGGCAGGCGCTCGGCATCCACTCGCGCCTTCATGCGGCGAACCTCCTGGACGACCTTGTCGTCCACACCTCCCGGCGGGTAGCGGAAGTCGTCGATCATGCGCAGGAACTCGATGCCCAGGTCCTTGTCACCCGCGATCCACGTGGCGCGCAGCAGGGCTTGCATCTCCCATGTCTCGCCCCACTCCTTGTAGTAGCGGCGATAGGAATCCAGCGTGCGCACGACCGGGCCGTTGCGCCCCTCCGGACGCAGGTCAATGTCCACGTCCAGGGGCGGATCCTGGCTGGGCCTGCCCAGGCGCGTTCGCACCGTGTCGCAAATGCTCGTGGCCCACTTCAGCGCCTCTGATTCGTCCGCGTCTTCGACAGGCTGGGCTACAAACATCACGTCGGCGTCAGAACCGTACCCGAGCTCCGCACCGCCCAACCGTCCCATGCCGATAACGGTGATGCGCGCCGGCGCGTTGGCCACATTCTCGTCCTCCCAGAAGCGAATCTCGGCGCGCAGGGCGGCCTCGAGCACCGCGTCCCACACCCAGGACAGGGAAACGCAGACCTGCTCCACGTCCATGAAGCCAAGCATGTCGGCGGCGGCGATGCGGGCCAGCTCCGCGCGGCGCAGCGAACGGGCGACGGCGATAGCCTTGTCCGGGTGGCGGTGGCGGCCAGCGGCTGCAACCAGGGAGTGGGTGACGACCTGCGGCTCGCGTTCCAGGAACTTCGGGCCGGTGGCGCCGTCGGACAGGATCTTCACCGAATCCACGGAATTAAGGAACAGCTCGGCGACATAGGGCGAGGTGCCCAGGATGTGCATGAGGCGCTTGCCCACGATGTTCTCGTCGCGCAGCAGGCGCAGGAACCAGCTGTAGTCGTGCGCGGCCTCCGAGAGCTTGCGGTAGTTCAGCAGGCCAGCGTCCGGGTCGACCGTCTCCCCCAGCCATTCCAGCAGCGTGGGCAGGATGATGGCCTGCAGCTTGGCCTTGCGGCTGCTGCCCGCGGCCAGGGCGCTTAGGTGCTCGAAGGCACGGTCCGGGTAGGCGTAGCCCAGGGCGGCCAGCTGGCGCTTCGCGGCCTCCGGCGACAGGCGGATCGTGTCGGCTTGCATCGCTGCCACGGAGGACAGCAGCGGGCGGTAGAACAGCTTCGAGTGCAGCTGGCTGATCTCCAGGCTCACGCGCTTAACGTCGGCCGCCAGCTGCTCGTCCATGGTCTTGGTGCCCTCTGGGCGGCAGCCGGAGGTGCGGCCCAGCCACACGCGGGCGGCCTTGTCCTCCTTCGGCGGCAGGGTGTGCGTACGCTTCAGGCGCTGCAGCTGCAGGCGGTGCTCCAACAGGCGCATGAAGGCATAGTTTTCCTGCAGGTTCTGGCAGTCCGCGCGGCCGATGTAGCCGCCCTTGGCCAGGGCGCGCAGCGAGGCGACGGTGGAGCGAGTGCGCAGGGATTCGTCCGTGCGCCCGTGCACCATCTGCAGCAGCTGGACGGCGAACTCGATGTCGCGCAGTCCGCCAGGGCCCAGTTTCAGCTCGCGGGCGCGGATGTCATCCGGGATGTTCTCGATCACCCGGCGGCGCATGGCCTGCACGTCATGCACGAAGTCTTCGCGCTCGGCGGCCGACCATACCTTCGCTGCCAGCTCGTCGACGTACTCCTGGCCTAGCTCCAGGTCGCCGGTCATGGGGCGCGCCTTCAGCTGTGCTTGGAACTCCCACGTTTCGGCCCAGCGGTTGTAGTACTTCACATGCGATTCCAGGGTGCGCACCAGGGCGCCGCTCTTGCCTTCGGGGCGCAGGGCGGCGTCTACCTCGAAGAACACGCGGCTGCCGATGTTGATGAACTCGCCTGCCCAGCGCGTGGCCTTCGGGTCTGCGGGTTCGGCGACGAAGATGACGTCCACGTCGGAGATGTAGTTCAACTCCTGCGCACCGCACTTGCCCATGGCCAGCACTGCGAGGCGGGCGGGCTGCTCTTCCGGCTCGTACACCTGCGCGCACGCGACGGCCAGGGCGGCGGTCAGCGCGGCATCCGCCGCGTCGGAGAGTCGGCGGGAGACCAACTCGAACTCGACGGGCTCGGCCGATTCCTCGCCGCGCTGCACGAAGGTGCCTGCGACGTCGACGGCGGCGATGCGCGCGAGGATGGTGCGGTAGGTTCGGCGCATTGCGTCGTCGGCCTCTGAGCCTGTGACGCCCGCCCGAAACACCCGCTCGCCCGAGCCTTCAACGGGGGTTGCCGAGACGCTGCCGAGCATGAGCTCCATCATTTCCTCGGCCGACGGCATGCCGTTTTCGAGCTGTTTCCACTCCGCCGGGTTGGCGACGATGTGGTCGCCCAGCATGGACGACGCGCCGAACAGGCTGAGCAGCCGGACGGCGAACTGGCGGGATTCGTTGACGCGCGTCAGCAGCTCGGCGCTGGTGCCTGCGGAGTCCACAGCGTCCGCGCGGTCGAGCGCCTCCACCAGGCGAATGAGGTTGTTCAGCGCCAGGTCCGGGTCGCCCGTCGAGGCAAGTATCCACATCTGCTCCGCGTGCTCGGCATCCACCCAGCCGAGCTGCTCAAGGTCCTCCTGCGCCTTGGGGTGAGTCAGGCCCAGGGTGCGGGCGGTTGGCACGGAGGAACGCGAACTGCGGGGGCGGGTCATGGGGTGAAGGTGCTCCTGAGGTAGATCCTGACAAAAAGGGGGCGACTAGAAGGACAGGTTGTTCCGCAGCTCCCACGGCGTGATCTGCGACTGGTACTCGTACCACTCGCGCCACTTGTTTCGTAGGAAGAACTCAAACACGTGCTCGCCGAGGGCATCGGCAACCAGCTCGGAACGCTCCATCTCCCGCAGGGCGCTGTTCAGGTCCGAGGGCAGATCCTTGTAACCTGCGGCAATGCGCTCGCGGCGGGTCATACGGGAGACATCCTCCTCCGCCGGATTAGGCAGCTCGTAGCCCTCCTCAATGCCCTTCAAACCTGCGGCCAGTAGCACCGAATAAGCCAGGTAGGGGTTGCAGGCGCTATCCGGGGAGCGGACCTCCACGCGGCGGGAGGCCGCCTTGTTCTGCGTGTACATCGGCAGACGCACCATCGCCGAGCGGTTCGACGCACCCCACGCCGCCGCACGCGGAGCCTCATCGCCGGAGGTAATGCGCTTGTAGGAGTTCACCCACTGGTTCGTCACCGCCGTGATCTCCGGGGCGTGCTCCAAGATGCCCGCGATGAAGGACTTCGCAGTACCCGACAGGCGCAGCTCGTCATCCGGGTCGTGGAAAGCATTGCTCTCCCCCTCGAACAGGGACATGTGGGTGTGCATCGCGGAACCCGCGTGCTCGCGGAAAGGCTTAGGCATGAATGTCGCGGCCACCCCATTGCGGCGGGCTACCTGCTTAATCAGGTAGCGGAAGGTCATCACGTTATCCGCCATCGTCAGGGCGTCGGCGTAGCGCAGGTCGATCTCCTGCTGCCCCGGCGCGTTCTCGTGGTGCGAGAACTCCACGGAAATGCCCATGTGCTCCAACGCGCTGATCGCGTGGGCGCGGAAAGCCGGAGCGTCGTCGGTGACCGCCTGGTCGAAGTAGCCGCCGTTATCCGTCGGCACCGGTGGATAACCCTCAGTCTCCAGCTCCTTAACCAGGAAGAACTCGATCTCCGGGTGCACATAGCAGCTGAATCCCTGGTCCGCCGCGGCTTTCATCTGGCGGCGCAGCACCTGTCGCGGGTCCGCCCACGAAGGGGTGCCATCCGGCATCGCAATGTCACAGAACATGCGCGCCGACAAAGCTCCATCATCTGACTTAAACGGGAAGATCTGGAACGTCGACGGGTCCGGCTGCGCGATCGTGTCCGACTCCGCGATGCGGGAAAACCCCTCAATCGCCGACCCGTCGAAGCCGATGCCCTCCTGGAAAGCCCCCTCTAACTCCGCTGGCACCACCGCCACGGACTTGAGGTACCCCTGGATATCCGTGAACCAAAGGCGAACGAAGCGGATGTCGCGTTCTTCCAGCGTGCGCAGAACATATTCCTGTTGGCGATTCATATCCCCCATTGTAGAAGTTCCCTGCCCGGCCGCGCCCCCGTTTGCGCTAGGCTGCGCCCCCGTTCGCGCCCGCCCGCGCCCCCGTTTGCACTAGTCGGCGGTTTAGCGGTTGGGGCTAGGGGCGTCACCTAGAATGAACAGCATGACTGCAACATCTGGAACATCCGGCTCCACCCCCAACGGCTACCTGGTCCCCACCAAGAAGGTGCGCATCGCCGACCTGAAGGCGCGCAAGGGAACGGGCGAGCCGTTCGCGATGCTGACCGCCTACGACTACTCCACCGCCGTCGCGTTCGCCGAGGCGGGCGTGGAGATCATGCTGGTCGGCGATTCTGCCGCGAATGTGGTGTTTGGCTACGACGCCACCCAGCGCATCAGCATGGACGAGATGGTCTATCTGACAGCCGCCGTCGTCCGCGGTGCCGGCAATGCCGCCGTGGTCGCTGACCTGCCCTTCGGCACCTATGAGGCCTCGGATGAGCAGGCCGTGAAGGCCGCCACCGAGATGCTGCATCGCACGGGCGCGCACGCGGTGAAGATCGAAGGCGGGGTGCGGATAGCGGATCGCATTCGCGCTATTACTGACGCCGGCATCTCCGTGTGCGCGCACATCGGCTTTACTCCGCAGTCCGTCAACCAGCTGGGCGGTTTCAAGGTGCAGGGCCGCGGGGCTGGCGCAGAGCAGCTGCTGGCCGACGCCCGCGCCGTGCAAGAAGCCGGTGCCGACATGGTTGTTCTGGAGATGGTGCCCGCGGACGTGGCTGCTTCCGTGACTAAGGAGCTGGACATCCCGACGATTGGCATTGGCGCAGGTCCGGACTGCGATGGGCAGGTTCTGGTGTGGCACGACATGGCTGCGTTCCCGGCCGGTGGGCACCGTCCGCGCTTCGCTAAGCAGTGGGCTTCGGTGGGTGCGGACCTGACTGCCGCCGCGGCTGCCTACAAGCGGGAGGTTGCTGAGGGCGAGTTCCCGGCTGAGGAGCACTGCTTCTAGGCCTGCTGGATTGGGCTGGCTCCCTGCTGCCCGCCCTGGCTCCCTGCTGCCCGCCCCTCCTTCCACCGCGCCACACCAGCCCCACGGTTCACTCTGACCCCTTCCGGGCGGGCTGGCACCCCTTCCCAAAACGCTAAATGTCGTTAAAGTGGGAATTCGTCTTCCCGAAAAAATTTTTCCAGAAACTAAAACTGCCGTGACCTGCAGTTTTACAGTAATCACAATCGTTGCCAATAACGTTTTACCACTTTAACGACATTTAGCGCGCCAGCCACCTCCAGTCACCACACCCAGGCACCACGCCCACGCCAGCCCCACGCCTGCCACCACTAGCTTCGCTCAGAAATGTAAACTGAAAGCCGAACCGGCACGCCGCCGCCAGGCGAGTTTTCCAAGTCCATCCCCTTCCTTTCTCGAATAGATTCTGGCCTCTCCCCAAAATGAAAATGGGGATTTAAACTAAACTCTTTCCCTCCCTTGACAGCATGAACACCGGAATCCACATAGCCGCCGCAGAAGATTGACTTCTCATACTCGTCATCCCCCTGATCCCTACATCCCACAAGGTCATACTGCATTAACTCTGGGTCACTAGACAAAGCGTCTAGAACCTCTCGATGGTACTTCTCCAAAAAAGTCTTTTTGGTGTGATCCACTCTCACGGTGTTTATTGGGGAATCTTCCGTCACCATTGGAACTGCCCTCCCGTTACCGTATTTATCCAGGGTGTAGATCCTGGAAGATATTTCACCCGGGAACAGCACTAATTTGAAGGACAACGGAACAGAAATCAGGTATATCGAAAAGGACAGAGCAAAGAAAACTGCCCACATACGGGATTTTCTGCCGGGATTCTTTTTTCTCCAAATCGATCTGGAAATCAAAATGATGATTGCCACCCAGGCCATAATGCCGGACAGAACTGTAAAGAGGATCAACCCGTGAAAGATGAGATCTAAAACATTAGCCCCTGGGGCAACATCAGAGACGTCAAAAGTCCGATAGAAAACATCTACGTCCACACGCTTATTGCCCCTTTATTACGCCTGCACATAGTGACCTGCCTTGAACTGCGCGTTTGATCAACACTTAGGACAGTACAACAACGCTGGGCAGTTGGGGTTAGATGGCGTCCAGAATAACGAAGATGGCGGCGACCAATCCGCAGATCAAGACTGCCGCAGTCACCGCGACGACCGAGCCGACGTTCGCGGTGAGGCGTTCGGCGCGCAGACCGGCGCTAAAGCGCAGGTAGCGGCGCCTTTGGGTCAGCAGAATGAGCGCCGCGAGCAGCACTAAAACTCCCGCGGCGGGCAGGACGATCACGCCGTAGCGGCCGATCCACCGGAACAGCATCGCGCTGACGACCAACAACGCCAGCAAGGTGCGCTGCCACGACAGGCTGGTGCGCTCCGGTTGAAGTCCCAGGTCAGAGTGCGGGCGCTCGGGCACCCCACGCGCACTCTGGCGTGGCACCTCCCGCGCAGCCCCACGCACCTCCCGGCGCGTCACTTACAGCTCCATCCCAAAGTCGCCGAAGATCACAAATCCCAGCACGACCGCGCAAGCCACCACGGCCACGCCCGCCAGGAAGGGCACGATCGCGGGCACCGGCAGAGCCTTCCCGGTCCGCATGGCACGCTCCACGCGCAGCCACCGCACCGCCGCCCCCAGGCCGATGAGCATGCCGACGATCAGCACCAGCACAGCCGCGGCGCTCCACAGGTGCTCGGGCACGTTCGGCGAGCGGAATGCCTCCAGCGCCACCCCGCCAGCCAGAAACGCCAGGCTAGTGCGGATCCACGCCAGGAAGGTACGTTCATTCGCCAGGGTAAACCGCGGGTCCGGCTCCTTCCCCTCCGGCAGCAGGGTACGCGCCAGCCACGAGCGCTCCGCCTCGCCGTCTACGCGACCGCTTACGCCGCCCGCACTGCCCGCGCTCCCGGAGTCCTTAGTCGTCATCTTCCGCGTCGTACTCCTCGGCCTCCTTGGTGCGCTGCTGCGCGGTCTCGATGGCAGCCTCGGCCTCCTCGCGCGAGTCGTATGGCCCCATGCGGCTATCCCACGCGCTGTCCTTGCCCTGGCTCACCTGGCCGGTCTTCGTGTCGTAGTACCACTTCTGCGCATCATTTTCGCTCATAAAGTCATGTGTACCACACGCGCCGGACAGCCCCCTGCCTAATCGGCCGGCCAGGCGAAACGTACCTTTCGCGCTGCGGGTTCGGCTTCGATCAGGGTTACTTTAACTGTTGACGCCTCGTCTGGGCCGCCCACACAAGTCGTCAAGATGGGCGGCTCCTCGACTAGGATTTTCGCCTTGTCTCCGCCGTCGCTGTTGAGCACCGTCGCATTGAAATTCTGGCCCACCCACGGTTGCAGGACGACCGCCTCGGTGAGTTTCATGCAGGCGCGGTCGACGGCGCTGGCCGTCTGGCTACTGGATTTCATGGTGCCGAGAACCTGGTCGACGTTGGCCGTCACCCACTCCGGGATGGGCTGAGAGCTGGCGATCGCCAGGCAGATTTCCGTGGCGAAGCGGTCCACCAGTCGGCGCAGGGGCGCGGTGACGTGCGCGTAGTGGCCGCCGATGCCGGCGTGGATGCTGGGCTCTACGGCAGCAACCTCGCCCGCGCCGCCTGCGTCAGCGGGTTCAGGCTCGGCAGCCTCGGCACCCCCGCCAGCCAGGCCGAACTGCTGATACCCCGCCCCGCGCAGAAGACTCTGCGCGTCGCGCATGAGTGCCATGCCGCGCGGCGTGGAGGCGTCAATATCAGCGAGCAATTCCCCGATCGGGCGGCCGGAGCGATCGAACCCCAAGGCGTGCGCGGAGTGGTCGAAGGCGGCGATCTCCTTGTCCCCGGCGGGTGGCAGGGTGCGCAGGATGCCCACGCCCGCGCGCACCATCATCTCGCCGGCGCACATGCCGGCCAGTAGGGACAGCTCGGAGTTGAAGTCGTTCATCTCCTGGCGCTCGTCGATGCCCAGCAGGTAGCGCTCGGTGCCGTCCTCGGACTGGGTGCGCTCCACGGAGATCGAGGGCAAACGCAGGTTGATAGCCTTACGCCGCAGGTCAGAGCGCTGGCGCGCCCGGCCAACCTCCGGCAGCTGGGCGATGGCGGGGTGCAACGTGCCGCCGTGCATGTCCGCCTCCACCTCGGTGTAGTCGAAGCGCTTCACGGAGCGGATCAGCGCGCGGTACACGGTGAAATCCGCGACCTCGCCGTCGTCGCGCAGCAGAATATCCCACACCACGGCGGGGCGGGTCTGGTCGGGCAGCAGCGAGGCACTGCCCTCCGAAAGCTCCGCAGGGTGCAGGCGGGTCGGCTCGTCCGGCAGGTACATCGTCTGGCCGCGTTGCAGGGATTCCGCCATCAGCGGCCCGGCCGGATCCACGAAAGCGCCAACGTCCGCGATGGCGTACAGCACGCGCCACCGGGCGGCGCCTTCGCCAGCTCCGTCAGTCGCATCGCCAGCATCGTCCGCACCCGCGCCAGCACCAGCCGTGCCCGGCGCGTCCTGGATGTTCACCGCCTGATCCAGGTCCATCGAACCCGCCGGGTCGATCGTCACGAACGGAATATCCCGCAGGTCGCGGCGCTGATCGGCGTGCCGGTCGGTGGCCTGCAGTGCGTCGGCGTGGACGTCCTCCGGGAAGCGTTCCGGCAGTTGGAACTCCTCGGCGATGGCGCGGAAGTTCAGCTCGGCGGCGAAAAGTTTCATGCCTTCAAGAGTGGCACAACCGCCCCGCCCCGGCCACGTATCTAGCCACGCCGGAAACCCCCAGAAAAAATTTTTGCGCCGAGACGACCTATGAGCCGGATTCTGTCCTATCCTCCGCCCACTCCGCAGCACCGCGAGGGCACGCGAAGAAGGCGTGGGACGAGGCGATCATCCATCTGAGCCCACCATTGCTGGTGGCTTCAAGCGGCCTACCTGCTCATTGTTGGGCGGGCAGCCCTAGAGCTACGCCGCACGCTTGTGCACCATCTGGGATGGCGCGCGTGCGGGCACCTTGACCTTGCTCCCGGTGGGGTTTACCTAGCCACCCCAGTCGCCTGGGGTGCTGGTGCGCTCTTACCGCACCTTTTCACCCTTACCCGCGCGTGGCGGGCGGTTTGTTTTCTGTGGCACTGTTCCCGCGGGTCGCCCCGGGTTGCTGTTAGCAACCACCGTTGCCCTGTGGAGTCCGGACTTTCCTCCGCGCCCGGCCTGCCCCGTGTGCAGGGTGGTTCCGCGCGCCGCGATCGCCCGGCCGTCTCGACAAGGCTTAACTTTAGCGCACGGTTTCTCCATCGAGGAAGTGCGTATCGTTGACCCTTCGCACCACGGCGCTGTCCTTGTTGCTGCCCTTATTATTGACGCCCACTTCTCCCCCGGAACCTTCTGAACCATCCGGGAAGATTTCGATGACGCTCAAGCCTGCCAGGTCCAGGTGCAGCGTGCGGTACAGTGCGCCGCTTGCGCAGAGGGCGTGGCGCAGAATGGATTTGATGGGAGTGACGTGGCTGACCAGCACGACGTCCTCGCCTGGGTGGTTGCGAGCCACGTCGCGGAGGAAGGGGCGCACGCGCGCGAGCACGTCATCGGGGCTTTCGCCTCCGCTGGGGGCGGCGGCGCTGTCCCAGAAGCAGGCGTCATGCTCGAGGGGGAATTCGTCCATGACCTCGGCGAAGGTGCGACCTTCCCAATCTCCGAAGTTCATCTCGATCAGGGCCTCGGTCACGTGGACGCGCGGCTTGGCGGCGCCAGGGCCACCGGCGCTGCTGGAACCGCCGACCGCTGCGGCCTCCGCGAGTGCCTCGGCCACGGCCTCCGCGGTCTGGCGGGTGCGCTTCAGTGGGGAGCTGTAGATCGCCACCGGGCCAGCGCTGCTTCCCGCACTAGCGTTGCCACCAGCACCGCCAGACAACTGACCGGCCACGTAGGCGGCGGCCCGGCGGGCCTGCTCACGCCCGTGGGAGGTCAGCTCCGGGTCGGAGAGTCCAGAGAACTGCTTCTGCACGCTCATCACCGTCTGCCCGTGCCGCAGCACCCACAGGCGGGTCGGGTTCCCGCCGGGGTGCCACTCCGGCGCGCTCGCGGCATCGGTCACGGCCTCCGCGCCCGCGCTCTCATTGCCCGCAGCGCCCGAAGCCCCCGCAGCACCCGCAGACCCCGGCGCGGCATCCCCGCCGGCCTCGGCTGAACTGGCGGCGGGTTGGAACGAGAGGGCGTCATCAAACCAACGACCCCCAACCCCATCATCCATAGCGCGATTGGCCAGTTCGTCGGCGCGCTTATTCTGCGCGCGCGGCACCCAGTTGTAGGTAACGGCGGCGAGGGTCGCCTCGAGTTCCTTCACCCGCGCGGCCAGGGGCTTCATGTCAGGGTGCTTGATCTTCCAGCGGCCGCTCATCTGCTCGACGACGAGTTTGGAATCCATGCGCACCTGGATCTCCAGATCCGCGGCGGCGACCCCACGCATTTTCGCCACCTCAATGGCCAGCTCCAGGGCGTTGATGAGCCCCTGGTACTCCGCCACATTATTCGTAGCCTTGGCAATGAACTCCCAGCGTGCGGCTACTTCCTGGTCACCCTCCAGGACCGAACTGCCGCAGCCGGCGATGCCCGGGTTACCGCGGGATCCTCCGTCGCATTCCACGTCTAAGCGCATCACTCATCACCCTCGTCTTGTCGTCTTCAGGCCACTCTATCGCAGCAGCAGGACATTACATTCAGGGCATCGCGGCACTTCCCCGCTGCCGTCTGCGGCCAGCTCGTCGATCTCCCTCAGCGACAGCGGGTCCAGCTCCATGAAGCACGCCTGGCACGTCCGCCCCTTCAACGGCGCGGCACCCACCCCGTGCTCGGCGAGCTGCTGGTCGTAGGCGTTCAGCAGCTCCGCGTTCGTGTCTTCCAGTGCCGTCCGGCGCTGGGTCAGCCGGGCCTTGATGGCGGAAATGTCGGCCTCCAGGGCGTTGGTCGCGCGGTCCAGGTTGGTCTGTGCTGCGGCGATGTCCTCGTCGATCTGCGCATGCGTCTGGTCGTCGGCTTCGTCGGCGGCGGAGTTGGCCCCGCTGAACATCGACTGCACCTTCACGGAGCGTTCCAGCCGCCCCTCCAGGTCCTTCAGCCGGTCGCGGGTGCTGCGCAGGTCGTGCTTCAGGTCGCGCCGCCGCTCCGGGTCGGTCTGCGAGTTCAGCCCCGCCACGTTCGCCCGCTCGCGCTCCTTGAGCTTCGCCACGTCCTGGCGCAGGCGCATCAGGGTCGCCTGGTCGCTTCTGACCTGCGCGTTGTTCAGCACCTGCTGGCGGCGTTCCTCGCGCTTCTGAGCCTGCAGCTCCTCCAGCTTCGCCTGCTCCGGCAGCGAGTCCAGCCGCGCTTGCGCGATGCCCAGCTCCTCCTGGTCGCGCGCTAGGTCTGCCAGATTCTTTCGGTCGTCGGTCGTCCAACGCATCGCTGTTACCCTCCTACTTTTCGTGCACTGTCCACGGATCGGTGCGCACGTTGATCACGGTGGTCTGTGCTTTCGTTGCCTTCTTAATGACGCCTTCCGCCTGGAAACACCACGGAAACTCACTAGCCCAGTGGGCGGTATCGATGACCGCGCATCCGCCCATGCGCAGGTGCTCATCCACCGGGTGGTGGCGCAGGTCGGAGGTGACGAAGCAGTCCACGTCCATCTTTGCGACCTGACCGAGGAAGCTGTCGCCGGCGCCGCTGGCGACGGCGACGGTGCGGATCATGGCATCGGGGTCCCCGGCTGCACGCACGCCCCATTCGGTGGCGGGCAGGCGCTCGGCCACGCGGGCGGTGAACTCCCGCAGGGTCATTGGAGTATCCAGCTCGCCGACGCGCCCGATGCCCAGCTGCTGGTCGGCGGGCGTGGGCAGGGAGGTTTCCACGCAGTCGTAGGCCGGCTCCTCATAAGGATGGGCCTTGATGAGGGCTGAACGGATGGCTTCCCGCTTCGCGGCGGGGGCTACGAACTCGATGCGGACTTCCTCGACCGTCTCGACCTCCCCGACCGCGCCGAGGTGCGGATTCGCGCCCTCCGTGGGCAGGAATTGGCCGGTGACGGAGAACTCGAAACAGGCCTGCTCATAGTCACCCTGCGCGCCACCGCCTGCGGAGAAGATGGCGGATTTCACCGTGGGGGCGTCATTAAGAGGGACGGTGAAGCCCCACTTGTCGGTGCCGGAAGGAATCGGACGCAGAGGTGCACCCGGGGTGACGCCGAGGAGTTCAGCTAGGCGATCGTTCACGCCGGGGCGGGCGGAATCCGCGTTCGTGTGCGCGGCGAATAGGGCGATGCCATTGCGGATCAGCTTGTGGACGATGCGGCCCTTCGGGGAGTTGGCGGGCACGCCGGTGACGCCGCGGAGCAGCAGCGGGTGGTGAACCACGAGCATCTGGGCGCCCTGGGCGATGGCGGCATCCACGACGGCGTCGGTGCAGTCCAGGGCGAAGGCGACCTTGTCCGCGGGCTCGGCGGGGTCGCCACAGATCAGGCCTACCGCGTCCCAGGATTCCGCGAGGTGGGGCGGGTAGGCGGCCTCCAGGGCGGCGACGACGTCGGCGACGATGGTTTGGTTCTTAGATGGCTCGGGCACGGATTCTCCTGGGGTACTGCTATGTGCTGCTGCAAGGTGCTGCCAGCCCAGCTGCTCGCTCGGCTGGCTGCATGCTCCACCCAGCCTAGCCAGATCTGACACACTGGAGGAGTGCGAGATTTACCAATTCTGCTTGTAGACGTAGACGGAACGCTGATGGATAGCTACCCCGGCATCCGCGCCAGCTTTGTAAACGCCCTGGAGGCACACGGGGTGCCGGTGCCTCCCGAGGAGCGCGTGCGCGAGATCCCCGGCCCGCCGATGGTGGAGACCCTGCGGGACATTGGCCTGGAAGGCGAGCTGCTGCAGAAGGTCTTCGACACGTACCTTTCGGACCAGGAAAACGGGCGCTGGAAGGAAGCCACCCCGTTCCCTGGCATGCGCGACCTGCTGGAAAAGTGGTCCAGCGAGGGCATTATTCTATCCACGGCGACGTCGAAGTCCGAGGTGTCGGCGGAGCGGATCCTGCGCGAACACGACATGCTGAAGTACTTCGCGGTACTCGGCGCGGCCCAGGAGGATGGCACCCGCCGGTCCAAGGCTGCCGTGATTGAGTATGCACTGGAGCAGCTGAAAGAGGCTCCCGAGGTGCGGGAATTCCTGGCTCACATGAGCGCCGAGGAAGGCCTGCAGGCCCTCGACCCGACGAAGATGTTGCTGATCGGCGACCGCATCCACGACGTGGAGGGCGCCGCACAGTCCGGCATCCCCACGGTGCTGGTTGGCTGGGGCTACGGTTCCGAGGAAGAGCACGCCAAGGCCGCCTACAGTGTGGACACGCTCGAGGAGCTAGACGCGCTGGTGCAGCGCTGGGCAAACGAGGGCTAGCCGGGCTGCGCTGCCAGCGCTGCACCAGCGCAATGCAGTCCCGAACCGCAAGTCCTTGAATAACTGAAAGGAACTCAATGCACATCACTGTCGTATGCACGGGCAACATCTGCCGCTCCCCGATGGGCGAGGTGATTCTGCGCGCCGGCCTCGAGGAAGCCGGCATCGCCACCAGCCACTCCCCGGCCACTGATGCTGCCGACGCGCCCGCTTCCGCCGACGCACCCGTGACCCTGAACTCCTGCGGACTCGGCGGCTGGCACATCGGCGACGGCGCTGATGGTCGGGCGGTGGATGAGTTGGCGTCATTGGGCTACGACGGCACGGCGCACCGCGCGGCACAGCTCGGACCTGCGCATTTGGGCGCCGACCTCTTCCTGGCCATGGACGACGGGCACGTGCGCGGGTTGCGCAGCGCGGGTGTTGCCCCGGAGCGCATTCGGTTGTTCCGTAGCTTTGACGCCAACTCCCCCGCCGGTGCCGAAGTCGCCGACCCTTACTATGGCCACCGGTCGGACTTTGCCGAGGTCGGGCAGCAGATTGAGGCCGCCGTGCCGGGGATCGTGGAGTACGTGCGGGAGCAGCTGGGGCGTTAGTCCCGCGGACGCGGGCGCCGGGATAGCTGGGGCCGGAGGCCTTTCCGCCGCTTACTGCTCGGCAGAGTTGCAGAACAGCGTCTGCGCAGACCTCAAAACGCCACCGCTGGCACCTAAATGTCGGAAAAGTTGCAAAACATCGGGCCCGCAAGGCCTCCAGACGCCACCGCTGGCACCTAAATGTCGGAAAAGTTGCAAAACGTTATTGCAGTCAATTTTCACTAACGCATACCTGCAGGTCAGAGCATTTTGTTTGCGCGCCGACCGATTGCTGATTTTCCGTTTTGCAACTTTTCCGACATTTAGCCCTTCCCGCCCCACCGATTGCCGCCGAGGTCGGGCATTCTCAACCGCTCCACATAGTCAAATGCCAACGGACCGAGCCCTCAGAGCTGCTTCAGACAGCCAAATGTCGCCGGGGCGGGCATATTCAGCCACGTTAGATGGGCAAATGTCGCTAGAACGAGAAAACGTTGATGCCAACTATTTTCATCTACACAAACCCGCAGGTCAGAGAGTTTTGAAAAATCTTGGTTCTCCGTCGGCGTTGACGTATTCCCGATCTAACGACATTCGCGGACGGTAGCCCTCTCGCATTCCCGATCTAACGACATTCCTCAGTCCGGGGGACCAGCATTCCGCGAGCCGACCCAACATCCCTCCGGCCGGGGCGGCAGTTTGAGGGAACTAGAAGCGCTCCCTGCCGCGCTTTTCCGCGCGGCGTTCCTCGAAGCGGGAGCGGGTGCCTCCATAGCGGTCGGTGAGGTCGGAACGCTTCCGAGACTTCGGCTTCTCGGCGCCACTGGGCTCTGACTTTTTGGAGTCGGCCGGCTTGGGTTTAGCAGCAACGTCGCCTGCAGCTTCAGCGACACCGGAACGCGCGCCAGCAGCTGAACCGTCACCACCATCACCAGCACCTTCACCGCCATCACCGGCTCCCCCACCGGCACCGTCGGTGATCTGGGCGTTTAGGCGGGCAACCTCGGCGCTTTCCTCGCGCTCACGCCGGCGCTCGCGCATCTCCGCATACACAAACCAGCCCAGGCCGACCGGCGCCAGAATGCCGAACGCAATCCACTGAATTCCATAGGACAAGTTCGTGCCACCATCCAAGTGCGGCAAAGGCAGCGCCTGCAGGTCTGGAGCATCGCCACCGGCCATGCCGTTCAGGCGGTCGACGCTCTCCGAATCTAGCTGCACATAATCCGCCGCCAGATCCTCGTCCGTCGCCTCGGAAATCTGCTTCGTCGACATGCCCGTGACCTGCGTAAATCCCTGAGATTCCGTCGGCTCCGCATCCGGCACACCCTCGCTCATGCGGATGAACCCGGTCACCTTCACCTCACCATTCGGCGCAGATTTCAGCCGAGGCGCAGCCCCGTCCCCCTCCACGGCGACCCACCCGCGATGCACCAACACGGTCTGCCCACCGTCGAGCCGAAAGGGCGTCAACGATTGATAAGAGTGGGCCGATTCCACCGGACGGTTGCGCAGCAGCACCTCTTTGTCCGGCAGGAATTGGCCCTGTAGTGCGACTCTGGTCCATTCTTTTTCGACGCCCACTGATTCCCCGTCGCCTGGGATCACATCGGTGATCGGGGCGGGGTCGGTTTGCAGGGATTGTTCGAGGCGCTGGTTGAAGGCGTTTTTGTCCTTGTTCTTCCCCAGCTGCCAGGGGGCTAGGAAGCTGAATGCGGCGTAGGTGAAGGCGAGGACCAGGATGGCGGTGATGACCCATCCGGGTGTGAGGAAGTTTCGCCAGCCGCTGCGCTTCGAGGATGCCATGTGCTCCATTATTGCCACGACCAGCGGGGGCGGCCAAATAGGCGGAGCAGGGGCGGGCGGAGTGGAAAGCGAAAACAGCCCCGCGGCCGAAGTGGCTACGAGGCTGAAAAAAATTTTGGTGCGCCCTGACGGGTTCGAACCGCCGACCTGCTGGGTGTAAACCAGCTGCTCTTCCAGCTGAGCTAAAGGCGCGTGCTGTTTGAAGCGTTTATGACTCTAGCACGTCGACCCGCAAAACAACGAAACCGCAGGTGGCGCGGGGCGCGCGGCAAGCAGCCAGGCGCGAGCAGTGCTAGGAGTGCGGCAAGCGGCAACGCGGCGCCAGCAGCGCCGCGCGGCAAGCGGTGGCGGAGACAGTGCCGTGGGTGAAACTAGCGCTTGGTGCCGGAGGAAACCAGGCAGGCGCCCTGCCAGTCGCCCAGGCGCTCCGACTTGGTCTGCACCAGGCCCGCCAGCTGGGCGGACTCGGCGATCACGCCCGGCTCCACGCGGCCGGCGTCCAGCTTCGCGGGGGTCAGCAGCCAGATGCGGCCGTCCTCCCCCAGGCTGCGGGTTGCATCGACGAGGCCGTCGACCAAGTCGCCGTCCTCGTCGCGCCACCACAGGAGTACGACGTCAACCACTTCGTCAGTGTCGATATCCAACAGGGCATCGCCGATAGCGTCTTCCAGGGCTTCGCTGATGCTGTCGTCGCAGTCTTCGTCCCAACCGATCTCCTGGATCAGGCTGTCGGATTCGACATTGAGCAGGTCCGCCCAATCGTGTCCATTCTGAGACTGCGCGCGCTGTGCGCCCTTCGCGCCATTGCCTTGTGCACCGCCAGCGGAGCCTGCAGAGCCCGAAGCCGTACCGGGGGCCATTGCCACTGTTATTTCGTACCTTTCTAAGAAAACCAGCCCGTCGCCTAACCGCCAGCACGTAGTGGCCGTATCACAACCGCTACACGCCCCTGCGGTTATCGCAGCTGGTGTGGTTAAAAATCTTCATTTTTGAACCTAACATAGTCAGGCTTCCAACGGAGGTTTTATAACGCGACTTTGACGTACTGTGGAAACCACAAGGGGCCTAGACCACAGGCGCCCCACAACCCGCGGATCTTAGGAGGACGAACCAATGTCCACTTCGGCAGAAGAGAACAACAGCGCATACGATGCCAGCAACTTTGCTTTGATCCGAGACGGAGTGGCCTCCTACCTGGCCGATTCCGACCCGGAGGAAACCCAGGAGTGGATGGATTCCCTCGACGGGCTGCTGGAATCCGCGGGCCCGGATCGCGGCCGCTACCTGATGCTGCGCCTGCTGGAGCGCGCCACCGCCAAGCGCGTCCCTCTGCCGCCCCTGCTGTCCACTGATTACGTGAACACCATCCCCACCACCCAGGAACCCGACTTCCCGGGTGACGAGGAGATCGAGAAGCGCTACCGCCGCTGGATCCGCTGGAACGCGGCCATCATGGTCCACCGCGCCCAGCGCCCAGGTATCGGGGTGGGTGGCCACATCTCCACCTACGCCTCCGCGGCCCCGCTCTACGAGGTCGGCCTGAACCACTTCTTCCGCGGCAAGGATCACCCAGGCGGCGGCGACCAGATCTTCTTCCAGGGCCACGCCTCCCCCGGCATGTACGCCCGCGCTTTCCTGGAAGGCCGCCTTTCCGAAGAAGACCTGGATGCCTTCCGCCAGGAGGCCTCCAAGCCGGACCACGGCCTGCCCTCCTACCCGCACCCGCACGGCATGCCAGAGTTCTGGGAGTTCCCGACCGTTTCCATGGGCTTGGGCCCCATGGATGCCATCTACCAGGCGCGCTTCAACCGCTACCTGCACGACCGTGGCATCAAGGACACGTCCCAGCAGCACGTCTGGGCGTTCCTCGGCGATGGCGAGATGGACGAGCCGGAGTCCCGCGGCCTGATCCAAACCGCCGCGCTGAACAACCTGGATAACCTGACCTTCGTCATCAACTGCAACCTGCAGCGCCTGGACGGGCCGGTGCGTGGTAACACGAAGATCATCCAGGAGCTGGAGAGCTTCTTCCGCGGCGCCGGCTGGAACGTCATCAAGGTCGTCTGGGGCCGCGAGTGGGACGAGTTGTTCGCCCGCGACGAAGAGGGCGCCCTGGTCCACGCGATGAACACCACCCCGGACGGCGACTTCCAGACGTTCAAGGCCAACGATGGCGCCTACGTCCGCGAGTACTTCTTCAACAAGGATCCGCGCACCGCCAAGTTGGTGGAGGACATGACGGACGAGGAGATCTGGCACCTGCGCCGCGGCGGTCACGACTATCGCAAGATCTACGCTGCCTACAAGCGCGCCCTGGAGACCAAGGATCAGCCGACTGTCATCCTGGCCCACACCATTAAGGGCTACGGCCTGGGCCACAACTTCGAGGGCCGCAACGCGACCCACCAGATGAAGAAGCTCGCCCTAGAGGATCTGAAGATCCTGCGCGATAAGCAGGACATCCCATTCTCCGACGAGGAGCTGGAGAAGGACCCGTACCTGCCGCCATACTTCCACCCCGGCGAGGATGCGGAAGAAATCCAGTACATGCTGAACCGCCGCAAGGAGCTCGGCGGCTTCCTGCCGGAGCGCCGCGAGAAGTTCACGCCGCTGAAGATGCCCGATCTTTCCATCGCGAAGCTGGCCCGCAAGGGCTCCGGCAAGCAGGAGGTCGCCACCACGATGGCGCTGGTCCGCGTCTTCAAGGACCTGATGCGCGACGACGAGCTGAAGAAGCGCATCGTGCCGATCGTCCCGGATGAGGCGCGTACTTTCGGCATGGATTCCTGGTTCCCGACGCTGAAGATCTACAACCCGCACGGCCAGAATTACACGCCGGTGGATCACGACCTGATGCTCTCCTACCGGGAGGCCACCGACGGCCACATTCTGCACGAGGGCATCTCGGAGGCCGGCTCTATGGCTTCCTTCATCGCCGCTGGCACCAGCTACGCCACCCACGGCGAGGTCATGATCCCGCTGTACATCTTCTACTCGATGTTCGGCTTCCAGCGCGTGGGCGACGAGATCTGGGCAGCCGCAGACCAGATGTCTCGCGGATTCCTGATCGGAGCCACCGCGGGCCGTACCACGCTGACAGGCGAGGGCTTGCAGCATATGGACGGCAACTCCCCCGTGTTGGCGTCCACAAACCCTGCTGTGGTGACCTACGACCCGGCGTTTGCCTACGAGATCGCCCACATCGTGCACCGTGGCATCGAGCGCATGTACGGCGAGAACAGCAACGATGGTCGCGGCGAGGACGTGATCTACTACCTCACCGCATACAACGAGCCGATCCACCAGCCGGCGGAGCCGAAGAACCTCGATGTGGAGGGGCTGCACAAGGGTATTTACCTTTATGACGCCGCCTCGGACTCAGCGGAGTTGCAGGCCAATATTCTGGCCTCTGGCGTGGCCATGACGGCAGCGTTGAAGGCAAAGGAGCTGCTGAAGGAGTTCGACGTAGACGCGAACGTGTTCTCTGTGACCAGCTGGAACGAGCTGGCCCGCGATGGCCAGGCCGTGGAGCTGGAGCAGCTGCGCGACCCGGCTGCGGAGCCCCGCACGGCATTTATTACCCAGCAGCTGGAGGCAGCGGAGGGTCCGTTCGTGGCGGTGAGCGACTACGCCACCACCGTGGCCGAGCAGGTGCGCAAGTGGGTGCCGGGCGAGTATGTGGTGCTGGGTGCCGATGGCTTTGGTTTTGCGGATACTCGCGAGGCGGCGCGCCGGTACTTCAACGTGGATGCGGAGTCCATCGTGGTGGGCGTGCTGCTGGGACTGGCGCGCGAGGGCAAGATCGAGCGCTCCGTGGCTGCGGAGGCCGCCGAGCGCTTCAAGATCGACGATCCGACTGCAGCCAACTAGCGACGAGCTGGCGGCAAGCTAGCTGCTGCCAAGCAGCCAACTAGCCCAGTAGGTTCAGTAGCGCCCGGGTGACGTCCTCCGGGCGCTCGACAGGCAGCATGTGCCCGGATTCCGGGTACTCGTGGAAATCGGCACGCGGCCAAAGGTCATGGATGCGTTCGCTCTGGCTGGGCGGGGTGACGTCATCCATCGCTCCGACCAGGATCTCACCGGGAATGTCCGCCAATAGCTCGGCGGCGGCAAGCTCGTCGTGCTCGGTCAGGTCGTCCAGGTAGCCCAGTAGCGTGCGCATGGAAGTCCCGGCGATCTCGTTGGCGTGGAAAGTCAGGACGTCGAAGTTATCGGATTCCCCTTCGTCCAGCGAGCCGTGGTAGATGAATGCGGCGATGACGGGCTTGATAGCCCATTCCACCAGCGACTTTGCCCATTCCAGGCGGCTCGGGCTCTTGGCGCCCAGCCAGCGGGTCGCCCGCACCAGACGGGAATGCAGAATCTGGGACACACCCGCAGAGGCGAAGGTATCGATCGCGCCGTTGATCAGCGCGATGCCACCCACCCGCTGCAGGTCGGCCTTGTCCAGGTGGCGCAGGCCGCCAAGTACGGTCATAGCGCCCATCGAATGACCCGCCAGGATCAGCCTGCCCGTCGGCGCGAGCTCGCGGATGGTCGCGGCCAGGTCGATGGCGGTGCGTTCAATGTCCAGCCCTGGGGCATCCTCGCTGGCTCCGTGACCGCGCAGATCCGGCAGCAGGATGCGTAAGTTCGGCTGCTCGCGCAGTGCGGCCAATTGGAAGAACCAGGAAGCCGCCGTCAGGTTGAAGCCGTGCACGAGAATGAGGGTTGTAGGGGCGGACGAGGGGGCGTCCTCAAAAGAAAAAGAGTAAGAACGCACCTCGTGGACCGCGACCTTAGTGCCGTCGTCCATGGTCAGGCGATGGATCCAGCGTGCGCGCGGCAAGCCCGGTACGGCGGGAGGGTCGCGCAACACGATGCTGGCGAGGTTGCGGACGGCGGTGACGGGACGCATAGGAATGACCTTCGCAAGATTGTTAGGATGAGTGTACAAACGGCCGCGCGATGCGGGATTGCGCTGGAGCTTTAGCCACAAGGCTTTTAGCTTAGCGCCCCGCGTGCAGGCGAATATGGAGTGGCAGGAGAAGGAACGATCATGGCTGAACAAAACAACCAGCTGGCTGCGGCACTGTCGAAGAAGCTGAAGAAGGACGGCGCTGAGGGTGTTGGCACTGGCGCCGAGGGCACGGCGGGCGCGGACAAGAACGGCGCTAGCTCGGCTGGCTCCGGCGAGAAGGACAAGCGCAGCATCGTACTGGACGTCGTGGAGGATGCGACGGGCATCGAGCGCGAGGAGCTGGAGGGCTCCAAGCGCCTGGGCGATGACCTGAACATCGACTCGCTGTCCCTGATGGACATTGCCGTGCGCCTGGAGGAGGAGTTCGGCGTGGAGGTACCGGACGAGGACATCAACCGGGTGAAGACCATCGACGAGCTGGTTGGCCTGGTGGATAAGTGAGCAGCGCGGTAGAGGACGTACTCGCCGAGCTGCAGGACTGGCCCGTCGACAACGTGGCCGCTGCGGCGCTGTGGGGTGGCGAAACCGCCGACGGGGCGGGTACCCAAACCGCCACCTTCGGTGACACGTCCGCGCAGTTCCCCCTGGCCAGCGTGAGCAAGCTGGTCACCGCCTACGCCACCCTGCTGGCAGTCGAGGAGGGCGCCTTCGAGCTGGACCAGCAGGTTCCCGCTAAGCTGCTGCCCGAGTTCGACGACCTGCCGACCGTCCGCGAGCTGCTGGCCCACACCAGCGGAATTGGTTTCCGCGGTCGCTCCCCGGAGAAGCCGCGCGGTGCCCGGCGGATTTATTCCTCGGCGGGCTACGAGGTGCTAGCGGATTTCATCGCCGCGGAGGCCGACATGCCCTTCGCGGACTACGTCGCCGAGGGCGTGTGCGCGCCACTGGGCATCGAGGTGAAGGTCGAGGGCAGCGCGGGGCATGGTTTTTCTGCCTCGGTCGATGCTCTTGCGGTGTTGTCTTCTGAGTTTTTGACGCCCTCAGTCCTGGCTCCCTCTACCTTGAACGAGGCGCTGAAGCCTCAATGGCCGGAGCTTTCCGGAGTGGTGCCGGGCTACGGGATGCAGAAGCCTTGCCCGTGGGGTCTGGGCTTTGAGTTGCACGGCGAGAAGTCGCCGCACTGGTTGGGCGAGGGGATGCCTGAAACGGTGGCGGGGCACTTCGGCCAGTCGGGGACTTTCCTTTGGTTTGACCGAAGTGGGAGCAAGAAAAAAGCCGCCGTCGTTCTTACGGATGAGAACTTCGGCGACTGGGCCAAGCAGCGCTGGGATGGCTTCAACCAGCGCCTATGGGAGGCGCTGGGCTAGCTCCCCCCTGCCCCGCCCTGGCAGCGTTGAGCTAGCCTGGCGCGGCGCGGCTACTCGAAGGTGGTGCGCAGGTCCTCGTGGCCCTCTGCGCGCCAGTCAACGTAGGCGTTGTCCTTGGTTTCGATACCCTGTTCCTTCTGGTGCGGAACCTTGGCCACGATGTTGCGGCGGGCACGGCCGGAACGCAGCTGGACCTCGATGCGCTCGGCCAGCTTCGCCAGGATCATGTTGATCACGATCATGATCACTGCGATCAACAGCAGGGCCGGGATCATCGCGCCGTAGTACTCGCCCAACTGGCGGCCGGAGCGGACGACCTCCACGAAGCCGATCATGTAACCCAGCGCGGAGTCCTTCAGGGCAATGATCATCTGGGAGATGATCGCCGGCAGCATGGCGGCGACGGCCTGCGGCAGCAGGATCAGGTTGATGGACTGGCGGTGGCTCAGGCCCAGTGCAATCGCTGCTTCACGCTGGCCGCGCGGCAGAGACTGGATGCCGGAGCGCAGGGTTTCTGCGATCACGGAGCCGTTGTACATCGTCAGGCCGAAGACCACTGCGGAAAAGCCCAGCCAGCTGGAGGGCACCAGCTGCAGCAGGGAGAACACCGCGTAGGCGAAGAGCATCAGTACCAGCACTGGGATGGAACGGAAGAACTCCACGATGATGCCGCAGATCCAGCGCACGGGTGCGGAGGTGGACAGTCGGCCCACGCCCAGCAGCGCACCGATGGCCATCGCCAAGACGATGGAGACCACAGCCGCGCCGATCGTGGAGATCAGGCCTGGGATGATGTAGGTCGTCCACGTGGTGCCCTCCAGGAAGAAGGACCACTTCTCGGACTCAAACTGCCCCTTTTCGTTGAGCTTCATTGCCACCAGGACAAGGATCACAGCGACCACTACGACGGTGATCGCCGTGAGGATCGAGTTGAGCCTGCGGCCCTTCGGGCCTGGGGCGTCATAAAGAACCGTTGCACGTGTAGTCATTAGCGCTTCACCGCCCATCGCTTACCTGCCCAGCCGAAGAACAACCCGGTAGGCAGCGTCAAAATGATAAATCCGATTGCGATTACGCCGAAGATCACCAGAATGTCGCTGGCGTAGTCCTCCGTGAGGGTCTTCATCAGCAAGGACGCTTCGGCCACACCGATCACCGAGGCGATGGTGGTGTTCTTTGTCAGCGCGATCAGGGTATTGCCCAGTGGCACGATCGCACCGCGCAGGGCCTGCGGGAAGATCACGTACCGGAAGTTCTGGCCGAAGCTAAGCCCCAAGGAGCGGGCGGCCTCGGCCTGGCCGAAGGGCACCGTGTTGATACCGGAGCGCAGGGATTCCGCCACGAAGCAGGAGGTATAGGCCACGAAGGCTAGGACTGCCAGGCGGAAGTTCTGCTTTTCGATGAAGGAATCGTTCTCCACCGCCAGCAGCAGGCCCAGGTTGTAGTACAGGCCCATGGAGGCCAGCAAAATGATCAACGTCAGCGGGGTATTACGAACAATGTTGATGTACCACGCGGACAGGTTACGCAGGATGCCCACAGGGCTCACGCGCATGGCGGTCAGGATAATGCCGAAGATCAGCGACCCGACCGCGGAGAAGAACGTCAACTTGACGGTCACCCAAAATGCTGGAAGCAGTTCGGGCTTCATCTCGGACCATAGTTCGGGGTTCATAGTGCGTTCCTCCTTCCTACTTCTCGTCGACGAACGACAGGTCGCCGATCTTTGGCTTCTCGCCGATATCCACGTTGTCGCCCAGGTTTTTGGCGACGATCTTTTGGAACTCGCCGGAATCGTGCATTTCGTTCAGCGCTTCGTTGACCTCGGCCTTGGCTTTGTCGTCGCCCTTGGGCAGGCCAATGCCGTAGTTTTCGTTGGTCCAGAAGCTGCCGTCATCGTTCTTTAGTTGGATGACGCTGTAGTCTTCGTCGAATCGCTCCTTGTAGCGCTGTGCGAAGCCGGCCAGAATGGTCGCGTCCGTGGTGGTTGCGTCCACCACGCCCTGCTTCAGGCCTTCCGCGCATGCGGCGTAGGTGTCGAACTCCTGCAACTGCACTTCTGGCAGCGCGTCCTTCACCTTCTGTGCCGGGGTGGAGCCGGATACGGAGCACAGGCGGGTGCCCGGCGCGATGTCTTTCAGGCCCTTGATGCCGGAATCCTCGCGGACCAGCAGCGCCTGGTGGGTGACCACGTACGGGCCTGCGAAGTCCACGGCCTTCAGGCGGCCCTTATTGATGGAGTATGTGGCGGTGATCATGTTGACCTCACCGTTGTTGATGAGGGTCTCGCGCTGCGCGGAAGGGGTTTCACGCCATTCGATTTCTGGCGTGGCCCAGCCGTGCTTCTTTGCGATGTATTCCACCACGTAGCGGGAAACGTCGGTATCCAGGCCGGCGAACTGCTTGTCTGGGGTGCGCTCCCCCAGGTTCGGCTGGTCGTACTTGGTGCCCATTACGACGTGGCCGGATTCGATATCCGCCAGCAGGTCGCGGGCACCGCCAGAGCCGCACGCGGTCAGCGCCACCACGCTTGCGGTGGCGACCACTGCAGCGGTGAGGCGCTTGAGTGCGCTTTTGAAAGTAGACATGTGTAACTCGCTTCCCGAACTAGTGGTTCACGATCTTCGCCAGGAAGTCCTTGGCGCGATCGGATTGCGGGTTCGTGAAGAAGGTCTCCGGGTCGGCGTCCTCAACAATGGCGCCTTCGGCCATGAACAGGATTCGATCCGCGACGCGGCGAGCAAAGCTCATCTCGTGGGTGACAACCACCATCGTCATGCCGCCCTTGGCGAGGTCGGTCATGACGTCGAGGACCTCGTTAATCATCTCTGGGTCGAGGGCGGAGGTCGGCTCGTCGAAGAGCATCACCTTCGGGTCCATGGCCAGCGCGCGGGCGATAGCTACGCGCTGCTGCTGGCCGCCGGATAGCTGAGCTGGGTACTTGTCGGCTTGGGCGGCGATGCCCACGCGATCCAGGAGCTTTTCGGCGGTCTTGCGTGCCTCTTCCTTGCTGACCTTGCGGACTTTGGTGGGTGCCAGCGTGACGTTATCCCGGATGGTCATGTGGCTGAAAAGGTTGAACTGCTGGAACACCATGCCCACCTCTGCGCGGAGCTTGGCGAGGTCTTTGCCTTCTTCCGGCAGCAGTTCACCGTCGATGCGGATTTCGCCATCGTCGATGGTCTCTAGGCGGTTGATGGTGCGGCACAGCGTGGACTTGCCGGATCCAGAGGGACCGAGGATCACGACAACCTGGCCTGCCGGTACTTCGAGGTTGATGTCCCGAAGAGCGTGGTACTCGCCGAAGTGCTTGTTCACTCCCTTGAGTTCAATCATTGGTTTGGAAACAGTGGGTTCAGACATGTTCCAAATAATAAGTAACGGAGGTCACTTTTATGAAATGAAAGCAAGGTGACTCACTGCTGTTGCTTGTCGTTGGCTTATTGACTACTTATTGACGCCCTTAGGGTGAACTCCTTAAAGGCGATGGTCGGCCATCCACATGATTGCTTGGAGCAGACACCGGTGACCGGTGTTGGAAGCAGAAAAGAGCGTACGGTGGCGAGCATGAATTTTTCTGAATTTATACGCAACCGCCACTCCCCTCGCGCTTTCCTGCCGGATGAGATCCCGGCAGAGGACATCAAGGAGATTCTGCTGGATGCCCAGTCCGCGCCCTCAAACTCCAACACGCAGCCGTGGAACGTCCACGTGATCGGTGGACAGAAGCTGAAGGACTTGAGTGCCGCACTCATCGAGGAGTTCGATACCAACGGGCTGAACCCCGACTTCACTGTGGACTACGGCGAGGGAGTACACCCGCAGCGCTCTAAGGAGCTGGCGGCGAAGATGTACGGGCTGTTGGGCATTGCCCGCGAGGATAAGGAGGCGCGTACGGAGTTCGTCCGCGAGAACCTGCGTTTCTTCGGCGCCCCGTACTCTGCGCTGATGTTCATCCCACCGATGGGCGACCGTATTCGGGCGGCGTTCGACCAGGGGACGTACGCGGAGAACTTCCTGCTCTCCCTGACTGCCCACGGCTACCACGGAGTACCCCAGGGCATGATCTCCCTGCTGGCGCCGACGGTGCGCGAGTTCCTGGGCGTGGATGAGGAGTACAAGCTTGTTACCGCGCTGACGTTCGGCCAGGCGGATGAATCCAGTCCGGTGTACAAGACCGCTCCGGGCCGCGTTGCGCTCTCCGAGACGGTGACGGTGCACGGGATTGAGGGGTTGGGGCTGTAGGGCCAACAGATCTGCGGCTAAGCTCCAGTATTTGATCAGAGCCGAAACTCTGTTGAGGCTCCCTTAAACCACTGGGACTTCCTGTCGCAGAAACTCCAGCTGCTCCTCAATAATCTCCGAGAACAACGGCTCCACGTACGGGTCGAAGTGGCCACCTCCGCGAATGTGAACCATGGCGGGCCGAACCTTCCCAGCTGCTTTGAGGGCGACATTTGTTGGAGTGACGGCGTCATTAGACATCATCTGGAAAAGCGCCAGACAGGAAGCATTCCAGTCAGACGGCGAACAGAGCACCCCTTCCTACATGCCCTTTCCCGTATTCTTGTGGGGCCAGCGGGGCTCGAACCCGCGACCAGCGGATTATGAGTCCGCGGCTCTAACCGACTGAGCTATAGCCCCCAGCAAAGCCAAACCACTCCAACCGAGCGGCTTGCTCACAAAAGATTCAACCACACCGCCCGGCACGGGCTCTCATATACCCCGCTTTCGACGTATCCAACCCCGACCGCACTCCTATCTATCCCCAGAAATACACCCCTGAACAGCCGATTTGTCTGTTTACACCATTGCCATATAGAGTATGATCTCGTTGCACAGGGCAAGGGAATCAACCCCCGAGCTCACACAACTTAATCCCCTATAGCTCAGTTGGCAGAGCATTCGACTGTTAATCGAAAGGTCACTGGTTCGAGCCCAGTTGGGGGAGCAACTTACAAGCCCCGATCGGCTGCACTACGCAGAAGATCGGGGTTTGCCGCGTTGGAGCGGAAGCGCTATAACCTTCAAAACCTCGCCACGTAATCGAACTAATACTCGGTTATGTGCTGACTTGTCTTGTCGTTGCCTTACACTCACACCTGTTCTCAACCACCACAAGCATTCACCAAGCGAGCTCAGAAGGGTAAGGTAATGAACCATGACGACCACGAACCCCAGCAAACGCCGGGCGTTCCTGACGGGAGTGGGCAGCATCCTCGATCTACAGGGCGCCGCGACGTACCGCCGCATGCAAAGCCTAATGCCACCTCCAGCGCCGAAGACTTCACTCAACGCAGCATTGGTACGAGCATCAGCTCTGAGCAACTCCGAAACGACCCAGTTCTCCTCACCGCAGTAATCGCAGTCCTAGTCCTTTGTGGCTACTTAGCCTTTTTGGGATATGTAATCAGCGCAAGCATTATTGCTGGATTTGATTTGGTCGCATTGGCGAGTGTTTTTGCCAACGGGCGACGAATAGAAGACTCCTAACCTCAAATACCCCGCCCGCGGAAACAAAACACCTCCCTGCCGCATCTACTACTACGACCGGGCTTTGTGCCTTCGCCTCCCACACAGGCGCCGTACACGTCGCCCGCAAGTACCCAACACGCACCCAGCAACGAGTACCAGGACTTTAGTTAGATGCCCTCCCCCGACAGCACGCCTCAGAGAGACTCCCACGCAGATTCTCAGAAAGACGCCCTCCAAGACCCCATCAACGGCCGCCTCGCGCTAATCTTCATCGGCGCCATCGTCCTGGTCGGCATCCTCGTCGCAGCGATTTGGTACGTTGCCAACAACAAGGACTACGGTCGCGGAATCAACCCACAGCCCGCCGCAGCCTCCGCGCACCAGCGCCCAGCCAGCACTTCGACTACGCCGCCAGCCACGGAGCCAGCCAACGCCCCCGCGAAGGCATCCAACGCCCCACAAAGCGAGCTCAACCAATACTCCACGTCCGAAAGCGAGGCCACAGGCAGCACCGCCATGGAATCCACTGAGAGTACGGCCATCGCCCAGCCAACCGACGCTCCCAAGACCCAGCGGCAAGCCAACGATGCCGCCATGACTGCCCTCAAATTCAACCTTTCCGAAAAGGGGCTGCGCGAGAACCTACAGCTCCAGGGGTACTCCGACGATCAAATCACCACGGCCATCGAAAAGCTCGATCCCGACTGGAATCAGCAGGCTCTCAACTGCGCGCGCAAACTCAACGAAACAGGCTCTCCCCTGCCCGAGGAAGAGCTGCTCGAGATGCTAAAGACTAACTCCGGCTTCACCGACGACCAGGCCCAGTACGCCATCGACCACCTGTAGCGCAGCCCCTGCGCCCCGCACCCCAGCAACCTACCGAACCAGCCGTTTCACGGCCTGGGATACCTCCGCCAGTTTTTCCTCGGCTTCCTCTCCCCCGGCCTCCGCGGCGTGCCGGACGCAGTGGTTCATGTGGTCGTCCAACAACCCCAGCGCCACGCCCTTCAGCGCAGACTGCAGCGCGCTGACCTGCGTGAGGATGTCGATGCAATACTGCTCCTCATCCACCATCCGCTGCAGCCCGCGTACCTGCCCCTCGATCCGCTTCAGCCGCGCCAGGTAGCGCTCCTTATCACTCAAGTAGCCGTGCATTACTTGAATCCTTTCAGCCGCAGGCTGTTGCTCACTACAAACACACTAGATAGCGCCATCGCCGCCCCGGCCAGCATCGGGTTCAGCAGACCGAATGCGGCCAGCGGGATCGCCGCCACGTTGTAAGCAAACGCCCAGAACAGGTTCATCTTGATCGTCCGCAGCGTCTTGCGCGCCAGCCGCAGCGCATCCGCCACGGCCAGCAGATCGTCGCGCATCACGGTAATGTCCGCCGCCTCAATCGCCGCGTCCGTGCCGGAACCCATCGCGATGCCCAGGTCCGCGCTCGCCAGCGCCGCCGCGTCGTTCACGCCGTCGCCGACCATCGCCACGTTCTCCAGCGAGCGGATGTGCGCCACCTTGTCCTCCGGCATCACCCCGGCAATCACTTCGTCGATGCCAACCTCGCGCGCCACGGCGTCCGCCACCTGCTGATTATCACCGGTCAGCAGCACGGTCTTTAAGCCCATCTCGTGCATCTTCCGCACCGCTTCGGCACTGGTGGGCCGCACTGTATCGGCCACGCTGATGGTGCCGATCGCCCGCCCATCCGCGCTCACATTGACTGTGGTTGCCTTATTTGTGGACGCCCCCTCGTCCCCACGGCCAACCCGTATCACCTGGCCCTCGACGGTTCCCTCCACGCCGTGTCCAGGAAGGTTCCTAAATCCGGAGACCTCCGGCAGGCCGCCGATCTCCTCCCGGCCGGCCTCTGCAATGGCCCGGCCGATGGGGTGCTCCGAGTACGCTTCCACCGCCGCCGCGGCGCACAGAACCTCCTCGCGCGATGCGTCTGTCGGGGCCACGTCGACTACCCGCATCGTACCCGTCGTCACCGTGCCGGTCTTATCCATCACAACGGTGGTGATGGCATGCGCGCCCTCGAGAACTTCGGGTCCGCGAATCAGAATGCCCTGCTCGGCCCCGCGACCTGTGCCAACCAGCAGGGCTGTGGGCGTCGCTAAACCAAGGGCGCAGGGGCACGCGATGATCAGCACCGCGACCGCATTGCTGAAGCCCGCGAACAGCAGCGTAATCAGCGCGATCGCGATGACGACCGGAACGAAAATGCCGGAGACCTTATCGGCCAGGCGCTGCACGTCGGCCTTGCCGGACTGGGCTTCGTCGATCAGCTTCGCCATCTGCGCGAGCTTCGTCTGCTCGCCCACGTGGGTGGCCTCCACAACCAGGCGGCCGGAGGTGTTGATGGTGGCACCCGCGACCTCGTCGCCGGGGCCAACATCGACGGGCACGGACTCGCCGGTGAGCATGGACTGATCGATGGCGGACGTGCCGTCCAGGATGCGGCCATCCGTGGCGATCTTCTCGCCAGGGCGGGCCAGGAAGCGGTCGCCGATCTGCAGCTGCTCGATGGGAATCAGCTGCTCCTGCACACCTGCACCAGCGCCGTCCGTGCCTTCCCGCAGCACGGTGACCTGCTTGGCGCCCATGTCCGTTAGCGCACGGATGGCATCCCCCGCGCGCTGCTTGGAGCGCTTCTCGAAGTACCGACCCGCCAGCACGAAGGTCACCACGCCCGCGGCGACCTCGAAGTAGATGTCCCCCATCGGGTCGCCCGCATGGTTCAGGATGGACCAGCCGTGGCGCATGCCCGGCTCGCCCGCATGGCCGAAGAACAGCGCATACAGCGACCACAGGAAGGCCGCCGAGGTGCCGACGGTGATGAGGGTATCCATCGTCGCCGCGCCGTGCTTCAGGTTCACCCACGTGGCCTTGTGGAAAGGCCAACCCGCCCACAGGATCACCGGGGTGGCCAGGGCGAAGCTGACCCATTGCCAGTAGTCGAACTGCAGCGGCGGGATCATCGCCAGCAGGATCACCGGAGTGGCCAGCACGACGGCGACCACTAGGCGGCGCTTCAGGCCGCGCAGCTCCTTGGCGGCGGGGTCGTCGCCGGCGGGCTTCTCCGGCTTAGGCACGCTGCCGCCGTAGCCGAGCTTCTCCACGATGGCGATGTAGGAGTCCGCGTCGGAAGCCGCCCCCTCCTCCGTTTCGATGTGCGCCTTTTCCGTGGCGTAGTTGACGGTGGCGGTCACACCCTCCTGCTTGTTCAGCTTCTTTTCAATGCGGTTCGCGCAGGAGGCGCAGGTCATGCCCGTGATGTCGAGATCTATTATAGCCATGCCCCCAGTATACCCCTAGGGGGTATCAGTATCCACGTTCGATGTACTCCTCGATGCGCGCAGCCTCGGCACCCACAGTGGTGGTGTCGCCGTGGCCGGGGTACACCTTCAAATCGTGCGGCAGGATAAACACCGTGGACTGCAGGGACTCGATGATCGTCGGGAAGCTCGAGTACTTCCGCCCCGTAGCGCCCGGGCCACCGTTGAACAGCGTGTCGCCAGAGAGCAGCGCGTTCTGCCCCGGAACCTCCACCACGATGCAGCCCGGCGAGTGGCCCGGCGTGTGGTACAGGCGCACACCCCAGTCCGCCCAGCGCGGATCCTCCACGTCGATCGGGGTAAACGGCGCGTCGCCGTTGGATTCCTCCCACAGCATCCGGTCGTCCTCGTGCAGGTAGACCTTCACTCCCCACTTCTCTGCCAGTTCCGGGGCCAGCTCGCAGTGGTCGTTGTGCGCGTGGGTCAGCAGGATCGCCTCCACGGTGCGATCCCCCACGTGGTCGATTACCGCCTGCGCGTCGTGCGCCGGATCCACCACGATGCACTTGTCATCGTTGACCAGCAGGTAGACGTTGTTATCCACGTCCCACTCGCCGCCGTCCAGGCGGAACTTGCCGGAGGTTTCGAACTGCTCGATCTGCGGGTTTTCCAACTTGTGCTCGCTCATGCTTCCTCTTCTAACTCGCGTGCCTGAGATTTCTCGGGTCTGATATTTCTGGGGCCTGAATGTCTTCGGGTCTACACCCCAGCCTGCCTACTTAAACTCCACCACGGAGCGCAGAACCTCGCCCTGCTTCATCTTCTCGAAGGCATCTTCCACGCCATCGATTCCGATGCGCTCGTCCACGAAGCGATCCAGCGGGAAGCGGCCCTCCTGGTACAGGTCCACGTACATCGGGAAGTCGCGCTCCGGCAGGCAATCGCCATACCAAGAGGACTTCAGCGCACCACCGTGGCTGAACACGTCCAGGAATGGCAGCTCCAGGGTCATCTCCGGAGTCGGCACGCCCACCAGCACCACGCGGCCGGCCAGGTCGCGCACATAGAAAGCCTGCTTGTACGTCTGCGGCAGACCCACGGCGTCCACCGCCACGTCCACGCCGAATCCGCCGTTGATCTCCTGGACCTTCTCCACCAGCTCATCATCCGAAAGCCCCGAGCTGTTGATCGTGTGGGTAGCGCCGAACTCCTCCTTTGCGCGGGCAAGCTTGGCGTCAGAAATATCGATAGCAATGATCTTCGTCGCACCCGCAACGGCTGCACCGGCGATCGCGGCCATACCCACGCCACCTACGCCGATCACGGCGATGGACTCGCCGCGCTTGACCTCACCGGTGTTCACTGCGGCACCGAGACCGGCCATGACGCCACATCCCAGCAGACCTGCGACCGCAGGGTCGGCATCGGAGTTCACCTTGGTGCACTGTCCTTCGTGGACCAGCGTCTTTTCAGCGAAAGCGCCAATGCCCAGAGCGGCCTCCAGCTCCGTGCCGTCGGTGAGGGTCATCTTCTTCGAGGCATTGTGAGTATCGAAGCAGTACTTCGGCTCGCCCTTCTTGCAAGCGCGGCACTGGCCGCACACGGCGCGCCAGTTCAGCACCACATAGTCGCCGACCTCCACGTGGGTCACGCGGTCGCCCACCTGCTCGACCACGCCAGCGGCCTCGTGGCCCAGCAGGAACGGGTAGTCGTCCGTGATGCCGCCATCGCGGTAGGCCAGGTCGGTGTGGCATACGCCGCAGGCCTGGATGCGGACGATCACGTCGTTATCGCCCGGATCGGGGATCACAATGTCGGTCAGCTCGACGGGGTCGTTCTTTGCACGGGAAATTACAGCCTTCACAGTGGTAGTCATGTCACCCACTGTACGGGCGGTTTGGAAAGGCGGCAGCCAGCCAGAGCTGGGCGGCGCCGGGGCACAGCGCAAGCCCGCGCGGGGCGCAGCACCCCGTTCGGCGCCATCGGGGGCTTCGCGTAGGATTGGGGCACTAACGGCATTAATGCAGCAACCAAGGCAAGAAAACCAAGGAGCCACCATGATTCAGCTCGTCGTCGGAGCCGCCGCGGGTTACCTGATGGGCACAAAGGCCGGCCGTCGTCGCTATGAGCAGATCCGCCGCGGCTACCAGTCCGCAGTGAACTCGGACATCACCAAGGCCGTTGTGCGTTCCGGCCGTAAGGCTCTGGCCAACCGCCTGGATCCGGAGCCGCGCATGCACGAGGTGCGCGACCTGAACCGTTCCACCCGGAACTCTCTGGGCGAGGGGCACACCATCGTGGAGGCCGACGACCATCACCCGAACGACCAGATCGACCGGCCGAAGAATCCCTTCAAGAAGAAGCGCTAGCGCGTAAAGTCGCCGAAGTCCGAGGCCCGCTCATGCAGCGAGCGGCGGTACTTCTCCAGCGCAATCACATCCGCAAACAGCGCGTTATATTCCTCTTTCTGCAGGTCGGGGCGCATACGCTGCATCCGAGACTTCATGTCCGCGATCTCGCTGCCCACCCAACGCTCCTGCATCCGCGCCATAATCGCATCCGCGTAGTACGGCAGCCTCTCCGGCAAGCAATGCAAATCCTCCACCGCCAGCTCGGAGACCACCGCCGCCCCCATCGGGTCCTTCATCTGCGCCGCGATCTTCTCGATCCATCCGGCCCCGCCGTTGCTGTTCGCCGCCCCACCTAATGACGCCACAGCCTCAGCCATCGCCACGTATGTCGGATGCACAAAGCTCTCCGGGGGCATGAGGTCGAAGATGGTGGAGGCCAGCTGCGGTTCCTGCAAAGCCAGCTTCATGACCTCGCGGGGGCCTTCCAGGTAGTCGTCGTCCGGGTTCGGGCGCTCCATGCCCTTCACCACGTGCAGGTTCGGGCCGCCCCCGCTTCCAGCACCAGCGCCGCCCGCGCCAGCCGAGCCCGCACCGGCCCCAGGGCCGCCAGCGCCAGCAGGACCAGCGCCGGTCTTCAACTCCAGCTTCGGCCGCTGCCCGCCGGACTTCCGCGCCTCCTTGCGCACCTGATCCAGCACGTCGTTCGGGTTATCCCAGCCGACCCAACCCGCGGCCTGGCGGGCGTACTCGTCCCGCAGCGCGTCGTCCTTAATCCCCGCCAGCACCGGAACGATGCGCCGCAGCGCGTGCACGCGCCCGTCGATGCTGGCCGTATCGTAGTCCGCGATGAGGGTGCGGATCACGAACTCGAACATCGGAATACGGGAGGCTACCAGCTCGCGCACGGCCGCGTCGCCGCGCTTGATGCGCACGTCGCACGGATCCTGCCCGCCCGGCGCGACCGTCACATAGCTCCGTCCCGAGAACTGCTGGTCGCCCTCGAAGGCACGCATGGCGGCCTTCTGTCCGGCCTCGTCACCGTCGAAGGTGTAGATGATCTCGCCCCGGAAGAACTGGTCGTCCAACATGAACCGCCGCAGGGCCGACAGGTGCTCCGCACCGAAGGCCGTGCCACACGCGGCCACCGCGGTATCCACCCCGGCGGCGTGCATGGCCATCACGTCCGTGTACCCCTCCACCACCACAGCCTGGTGCTTAGCCACAATATTCCGCTTCGCCTGGTCAATGCCGAACAACACCTTCGACTTCTTGTACAGCATGGTCTCCGGCGTGTTCAGATACTTGCCCAGACGGTCGTCGTCGAAGAGCTTGCGGGCACCGAAGCCGATCACGTCTCCACTGACGGAACGGATCGGCCACAAAAGGCGGCGGTGGAACCGGTCGATCGGGCCACGCTTACCCATGCGGCCCAGGCCCGCCGCCTCGATTTCCTTGAACGTAAAACCCTTCTGCTGCAGGTGCTTCGTCAGCCGATCCCACCCGGCGGGCGCATACCCGCAGCCGAACTGCTCGGCGTGTTCCATGGTGAAACCGCGCTCGATAAGGAAGTTGCGGGCGACGTCCGCGCCTTCGGCGTCACCAAGAAATTCCTTGCGGTAGAACTCAAAGGCCGCCTTGTTCGCGGCGACTAACCTGCGCCGCGTGCCGGGTTCCTCCCGGTTGCCGGGCCGGCCGCCCTCGTAGTTGATGCGGTAGCCGATGCGCTCGGCGCAGGCCTCCACGGCCTCGGGGAAGGACATGTGTTCCATCAGCATGAGGAACTTGAAAACATCGCCGCCCTGGTCGGTGGAGAAGCAGTGGAAGTAGCCGTGGTTCGGGCGGACGTGGAACGAGGGAGTCTTTTCGTCCTTAAAGGGGCTAAGGCCCTTCATGGAATCGACGCCACCCGGTTTGAGCTGCACATACTCCCCCACTACCTCTTCGATGGGGGTTTGCTCTCGAATTGCTTCGATGTCCCGCTCCGGAATCCTGCCCTTAGCCATAGCCACATGCTAGTACAACCCCCAGACGTCCCCCGGAAGTCCCAGATCGGCGACCGTCACAACCTATACAACCTATTTTCTACAAACAACACACCGCGACAGAACCGGGCGCTAACGTGTTCAAAATAGGATCTACGTCACACTGCAATAACACGAAGGACCACTCCCATGACTGAATCGCAGGCCACCGGCAACTCCTCCACCCACTACGACGTGCTGATCATCGGCTCTGGCTTCGGCGGCTCCACCACCGCCCTGCGCCTGGTGGAGAAGGGTTACAAGGTCGGCATCCTCGAAGCCGGCCGCCGTTTCAAGGACGAAGAGTTCGCCAAGAACTCCTGGCACCTCAAGGACTTCCTGTGGATGCCGCAGATCGGCCTGTATGGCATCCAACGCATCCACCTGCTCAAGGACGTGATGATCCTCGCTGGCGCGGGCGTGGGCGGCGGCTCGCTGAACTACGCGAACACGCTTTACCAGCCCGGCGAGGCATACTTCAACGACAAGCAGTGGAACACCATTACCGACTGGGAGGACGAGCTGACCCCCTACTACCAGCAGGCGCAGAAGATGCTCGGCGTGGTGGAGAACCCCACCATGACCCCCGCCGACGTGTACTCCAAGAAGGTTGCCGAGGAGATGGGCGTGGGCGACACGTTCCGCATGGCGCCCGTCGGAGTGTTCTTCGGAGAAAAGGTCGGGCTGGAAGGTAAGCCGTGTGAAACTGTGAAGGATCCATACTTCGGTGGTGTTGGCCCCGACCGCACCGCCTGCCACGAGTGCGGCGAGTGCATGACCGGCTGCCGCCACGGCGCGAAGAACACCCTGCTGAAGAACTACCTGTACCTGGCTGAGAAGGGCGGGGCGAAGGTACACGACCGCACCACCGTCACCGACATCACCTTCGACGGCACCACCTGGACGGTACAGGCGCAACAGACTGGACCGATCACCAAACGCAACCCGCAGACCAGCAGCTTCACCGCCGATAACCTCGTCGTCGCCGCAGGCACCTGGGGCACCCAGAACCTGCTGCACCGCCAGAAGGCCAACGGCAACCTGCCGAAGCTGTCAAACAAGCTGGGGCACCTTACCCGCACGAACTCCGAGGCGCTGCTGGGCGCGAACCGTTCGGACTACTCCCCCGACATGGATTTCTCCGAGGGCGTGGCCATCACCTCCTCCTACTTCCCCGCCCCGGATACGCACATCGAGCCGGTGCGCTACGGCAAGGGCTCCAACGCGATGGGCCTGCTGCAGACCCTCATGACAGACGGCGATAAGCTGCAGCCCCGTTTCCTGGAGTTCATCAAGCAGGTCTTCCTGCAGTACAAGGCCATCCCGCGCCTGGTGAACCTGAGCAAGTGGTCGCAGCGCACCGTCATCAACCTGGTGATGCAGACCCGCGATAACTCGCTGCGCACCTTCCTCCGCAAGGTCGGCCCGTTCAACATGCTGAGCTCCGAGCAGGGTACCGGCGAGCCAAACCCCTCCTGGATCCCCGAAGGCAACACGGCCACCCGCATCCTGGCGAAATTTCTGCCGAAGGGAATCGCAGGTGGCGTGTGGTCGGAGGTCTTCAACATCCCGCTGACCGCGCATTTCCTGGGCGGCTGCGTTATCGGCTCCTCGCCTGAGCACGGCGTGGTGGACCCTTACCACCGCGCATGGGGCTACCCGAGCTTGTTCATCACCGACGGTTCCGCCATCACCGCGAACCCGGGCGTGAACCCCTCCCTGTCCATCACCGCGAATGCCGAGCGTGCTGCCGCCATGTGGCCGAACAAGGGCGAGGCCGACCCGCGCCCGCCGCAGTCCGAGGGCTACCGCCGCATTAACCCAGTGCAGCCGAACAACCCGATCGTTCCGGACGACGCCCCGGCCGCCCTCCGCCTGCCACTGCGCGTGCTCTAGACTCTTCCCTATGTCTCAGGGAAGTTCGCAGGGCCGCTCGCAGAGCCCCTCGCAGGGCCTAGTGCCGAAGAAGTGGGCAAAGTACGCCACGCCGATCGTCGGCGCGGCAGTCGTCGCAGCCGGTTGGTTCGGCCTGCAAGGCGACGATGGAGCTGACGGAAACGGCGGGCAGGCTTCTGGTGTTTCTAGCAATGACGCCGACACCTGCGCCGTTGACACCCTCCCACCGGAGGCCAAGAAGCAGATAGACGACATTTTGCAGGGCGCCCCGCCGGATGACGGGGAGGCCGACGGCAAGCACTTCGGCAACTACGAAGGCCTGCTGCCGAAGGAGAAGGGCGACTACTACCGCGAATACACCGTGAAGACCCCGGGGCTTAACCACCGGGGTGAGCGCCGCATCGTCGTCGGCGGCGGCACTGAGACCGACCCGGATGTGTGGTACTACACGTCCGACCACTTCGAGAGCTTCTGTTCCATCCCGGACGCGGAGGACTAGCGGCGCTCGCGCTAGCTCGCGCCGGCCCGCTGGCGCCTAGGCCCAGGCGGCGCTGATTCCGCTGGCGCGCTTGTCCAGCCGCTCCAACCGGGATTCCGTCAGCGAAGCCACCTGGTCGATGACTACGCGGCGTGCCTCGCGGTCGGAGGCGGCGGCGTCAAACCACGAAGAAAACATTGGGTCCAGCGCACCCGAGCCACCGCGCCACAGGTAGTCCGTGACGCGAAAGATGCGCTCGCGCTGGCGCTGCTGGTTGGCCAGATGCTGGGCCTCGTCCATGACGTACAGGACCGCAACGGACTTCAGCAGGGTGACCTCCGCCTGCACGGGCTCGGGGATCACCAGGTCGGCGGCGTAGCGGCCGAGCGCCCCCTCGCCGAACCGCTGGCGAGTGCCCGTGACGGCGGCGGTGACGAAGCGGGAAACCAGCTCCGAGGTCATGGCCTTTAGCGCGGCGAGGTCCTGCATCGATCCGCGGAAATCCGCCGCCCGGGAGATCAAGGTCATGGCACGCAGGCGGTCGGCAGCCTCCAGCAGCTCCTCCGGGGTGCCGCCGAACACGCGGGCGCCCTTCTCCGCCAGCGCGGCTAGCTCGACCAGATCCCACAGCACGCCGAAGTCGATGCGCCCGGAAAGGATGCCGTCCTCCACGTCGTGCACCGAGTACGCGACGTCGTCGGACCAGTCCATGATCTGCGCCTCCAGGCACTTGCGCCCTTCCGGCGCGCCCTCGCGGATCCACTCGAGGGTCTCCACGTCCTCGGCGTAGGCGGAGTACTTGGCGCGCTTGTGGCCGTGCTCGTCGACCGGCCCCCACGGGTACTTGCAGGCGGCGTCCAGGCTGGCGCGGGTGAGGTTCAGGCCGTAGGAGACGGGCGCGGCGCCTGCTATGCCTGCCGCGCTAGCAGCCCCAGCGCCAGCGCCAGATGCGCCTTCACTGCCGTCCCCCAGCACCTTCGGCTCCAGCCGGGCGAGAATGCGCAGCGTCTGCGCGTTGCCCTCGAATCCCCCACAGTCGGCGGCGGCCTCATCCAACGCCCGCTCGCCGTTGTGGCCATACGGCGGGTGGCCGATGTCGTGGCTCAGCCCCGCCAGCTCCGTCAGATCCGGATCCGCGCCTAGAGTCTTGCCGATCCCGCGGGCAATCTGCGCGACCTCCAGCGAGTGCGTCAGGCGGGTACGCGGTGTATCCCCCGACCCCGGCCCCACGACCTGCGTCTTATCCGCCAGCCGGCGCAGCGCCGCGGAGTGCAGCACGCGCGCCCGGTCGCGGTCGAAACTATCGCGCCCGTCCACCACCGCCCCGGGCAGCCCCAGGGTCTTCGGCCGATCCGGCAGCCGCCGCTGCTGGTCGTGATCGCTATAGGGGTAACGCATGTCCTCTTTCCACTTCTACCGGCACTCTACTTCCGGCGTTTCTCTACTACCTCGTAGTACAGCATGCCCAACGTCTCGTGCAGGATCGAGTTGGCCTGCGACTTTCGGGTGAACACCGACGGCCCCTGGCGCGTGGGGCTCGCCCATGCATCAAGGCCCTGGTCGCGCACCATCCGGGTAGCACGCAGCGAGTGCGCAGGATCCGTCACCACCACGGAAGTCCGCCAACCATTTTCGCTCGCCACCTGCGCGAACGCCTCGGCTGACTTCAGCGTATCCGCACCTTCCTCCACCGGCACAACCGCCGACTCCGGAATGTCGAAGTTCTCCACCAGGTAGTTCTTGCCTGCAGCTGCCTCGGTGTACAGGTCGCCCTCCGCCTTGCCACCCACGGTGACGATCGTCGGCGCCACGCCCTGCTTGTACAGCTCTGCGGCGTGATTCAGCCGTGAGGCGAACCAGTTCGTCGGGTTGCCCGCATACTGCGCCGCCCCCAGCACAAAAATCGTGTCCGCCGGTCGCCTGTCGTCCGACCGCGCGAAGTGCCACACCTGGAAAGCCGTCACTCCGAACACACCCGCCGCCACCAAGAAGATGGTTAACAGCGTGATGAAGACATACTTCACCGCGCGCTTCACCGGATGCCGTGCATTAGCCATGCGCAAAACCATACGCGGTTTCCCCTGTATTTTTCGTTAAGGTGGGCTGTATGAAACCGACTTTTTCCACCACTCGCTTCCTGGCAATCCTAGCCGCCGGCGCCGTACTCGGATTTGGCTCTTTTCTTATTGACGCCCCCTCGGCCCCAGCCGCTACCGCCACCAGCGAGGTACAGCTGACATCCCAGCTCGTCGACGAGTCCGGGGTGCTGTCTGAACAGGAAAAAGCGGACATTACGGCGTCATTAAAAGAAGCAACCAAAGAATCCGGCAAGAAGCTCTACGTCGTCTTCGTCCCGACCGCACCAGGCGACATTAAGACCATGGCCGAGCAGCTGCGCGAACAGGACGGCATCGACAACGTGATCGTGCTGGCAGTGGCCACCGAAACGCGGCAGATTGGCTACGCCGCCGGGGACAAGGTAAAGACGAGCGAGGCAGAGAAACTGCAGGACGCGGCGCGGGACCACTTCGCCGACGACGACTGGGCCGGGGGCGCACAGGCCGCGGCGGACAAGCTAGCGGGCAAGACCTCCACCGCGTCGAAGGTGTGGATGGGCGCCGGTGCCGTCGGAGTGGTCGGCGCGGGCGCCGGTGCGGTTGTGTGGTCCCGCCGCAACCGTAAGAAGACTCACGCGCAGCAGCTGGAGACAGCCCGCGAGATCGACCCGGGCAACATCGACGACCTGTACAAGCAGCCCACCGAGGTGCTGCGCGAACTGGCGGATGAGGAGCTGCACAGCACCGACGAATCCATCCGTAAGGGCGATGAAGAGCTGGCCGTCGCGCGCGGAGAGTTCGGCGAAGAGCGCACCCGCGACCTGGCCAAGGCGCTGCAGCACAGCCGCTCGACACTGAACAAGGCGTACAGCATGAACGAGCGGCTGCGCTCTGGGCTGGTGACAACTGAGCCGGAGCAGCGCGACCTGCTGATCGAGATTGTGTCCACCTGTGGGCAGGCAGACGACAACCTGGACGGGCAGGCCGCGCGCTTTGCCGAGCTGCGGCAGAAGCTGATGGACGCACCCCAGCTGGTGGAAAAGCTCCGCCAGACCAGCATCAGCCTGCACAACCGCATTCCGAATGCGCGGGAGATCCTCAGCGATGCCATCACGCGCGTGGATCCGGCGCTGCTGGAATCCGTGCGCCACAACCCGGACGTTGCCGAGGACGAACTGGCGGAGGCCGAGAAGGCGCTGGACTCCGCACGCGGACTGCTGGACAAGCCGGCCGGGCAGCAAGGCGGGCTGATCGACGCGCTGGGTGCCGCGCGCATGGCACTGCAACAGGCGGATTCGCAGCTGCTGGCCGTGGAGCGTGCGGAGGAGCACCTGCGGTCGGCACAGTCCAACCTGCCCGCGCTGATCACCGAGGTGGAAGAGGAGATTGCGGAGGCCGGGGAGCTGGATAAGTCCGGTGCAGACCTGGACCGTGCGGCTTTGCACAAGGCCGTGGAGCAGGCTCGCGAGGCACTGGAGAAGGCGCGGGAAGAAGGCTCTGCGGATCCACTGGGTAGCTACTCCCAGCTACTGGAAGCCGACGGTGTGCTGGACATTCAGCTGGACGAGGCCCGTGGCAAGGCCAGCGACTTTGCCCGCACCGTGGACATGGTGGACCGGACGGCCATGGATGCCGCCCAGCGGTTGGAGGCCGTGGAGGACCTGATTAGGAACCGCCGACGGATCATCGGCGTGGATACGCGCACGGCGGCGCAGGCGGCGCGGGCTGCTTTGGATGAGGCAGCGCAGCTGCGGACGGAAGATCCGAAGCGGGCGCTGCGGGCCGCCCAGCGGGCTAGCCAGCTGGCGCAGCAGGCCAGCGCGCAGGCGCGTAAGGATATCGACGACTTCAACCGTCGCAACAGCGGCTACGGCGGGTTCGGCGGAAGTGGCGGCAGCGGCAACTTTGTGACGGGCATGGTGCTGGGCTCACTGCTGAGCGGTAACGGCGGCTTCGGCGGAGGCTTTGGCGGCGGCTTCGGGGGCGGCGGTTTTGGCGGCGGAGGCGGGGGCTTCGGCGGCAGCGGCTCCTCCAGCTTCTAGCTGACTACTTGCTAGCTCCAACTTCTAGCTAGGGCCGGGCCGGTCGGCTGGCTGGGGCTCCTCCAGCTTCCAGCCGGGGCTTTTGTGCCCTCGGATTCCGCTAAATGTCGTTAAAGTGGGAATCCGTTACTGGCACCCATTTCCACATATGTAAAACCGCAGGTCAGCGAGTTGCTGAAAAATTATAAGCCGTATTCAATTTTACAGATTCCCACTTTAACGACATTTACGCCTAGCACCACCCTTCAGATCCACCGGGACAGAGGACCCAAACCTCGGATCGACTCGAGCAGGCACCCCCGCATTCTGGCGCCCCCCACATTCTCCGGGCAGCAAAAAACGCCCGCCCCGAAGGGCGAGCGCCTTGAATCAGCAATGCCGGACCAGCCATCCGGGCCTGCAGTAACGCGCCAGCCAGTCGAGCCGGGCCGGGCCAGCAACTTCAGCCGGGCCAGCCAGCCGGGCTAAGCCAGCGGCAAGCAGTTTGCTTTAGAAGATCACGCGCAGCACGGAGACCGTACCGCCTGCGATGATGGCGGCAGCCGGGAGGGTGATAACCCAAGCCAGGGCGATGGGCTTCATCAGGCCCCAGTTGGCGTCCTTGTTAACCAGGCCAACGCCCAGAACTGCACCGATCAGAATGTGAGTGGAGGAAACCGGCAGACCCAGCACGGATGCGCCCATAACCACGGCAGCTGCGGACAGCTCTGCAGCGAAGCCAGAAGCCGGGTGCATCTTGGTCAGACCGGAGCCAACGGTGCGGATAACGAAGCGGCCAATAAACCACAGGCCAGCAATCAGAGCAACACCCATCGCAACCATCACGGGCAGTGCCACGCCAGATTCCTCAGAGATGGTGTTGGTCTTCAGAACGTCCAGCACTGCAACGAACGGTCCAAGCGCGTTAGCGATGTCGTTGGAGCCGTGGCTGAATGCGAAAGCAGACGCGGTAAACACCTGCATCCAGCTGAACAGCAGGAAGGTCGAACGGTTCAGAGCCTGCTTCTTCAAGGTACGGGAGAAGATGTACACAGCCATCCAGACAACAGCTGCCACCATGCCCATGATCAGGAAGTTGCCCAGGCTGGACAGCTCCAGGTTCATGTTCTTCAGGCCCTTGAACAGCAGCATCGCGGAAATGATGATGGAACCACCTGCGGCCAGCAGCGGCACCCAGGTATCCAGGGCGTGGTGCGCCTCAACCTCGTCGACAGACTTGTTGATGCGGTGCAGCTTCTTGTAGTAGTCGGACTCCAGGTCCTCCTCGGTATAGCCGTGCTCGCGCATCGTGGTCGAGTCGCGGATCATCGCATCGGTCAGCGCCAGCTGCTCTTCCTCGCTGAGCTGACCGAAGGCGATCTTGTGCTGAATGTTCAGCTCCTTCTTTTCCTTCTTGATCTCTTCGAGGCGCTGATCTGCCAGCTCGTTGTAGACCAAGATGCCACGCTTAATCGCGCCATACAGAAGGTAGGCAACTATTCCGCCCAAGGCAGGAGACAGAACCCAAGAGATAGCAATCTTGCCAACGGCACCCCACTGGACCATGGACCAGCCACCAGTGCCGGTGACGAAACCGACGGTCAGAGCCGCACCCACGATACCGCCCACGATGGAGTGTGTGGTAGACACTGGCCAACCCATGCGAGTCGCCACCAGCAGCCACACAGCCGCACCCAGCAGCGAGGCCATCATGATGTAGGCGAAGTTCATCGGCTCGAGGTTGTCGATAGCACCCAGGTCAACAATGCCGGAACGGACCGTATCCGTAACCTCGCCACCAGCCAGTACAGCTCCGGAAACTTCGAAGATGGCGGCCACAACCAGGGCTTGCTTCATGCTCAGCGTGCCCGCACCCACGGAGGTACCAAAGGAGTTCGCGACGTCATTACCACCGATATTGAACGCCATGAACACGGCGAAGATGATGGTGGTCAGCAGCACGATCACATTGGCGTTGTCACCGACGTAGTCGTGCGCCCACAGGCTGAAGGTCACCAGGGTGATGGCCATGAGGCCACCGAAGAATAGGTGCCACCAGGTATTATTCTCGTTTTCGGGCACAGGGGTGATGCCCGTGGCCGACGATGGCGCGGCCGTTTCGGTTGTCGTCGACAAGATTCCTCCAAAACGTCAAGATGTCAGACAGAAACACCTTCTCCGATGGAGGTAAAAAACACGGGATTTAATGGTGAACAGAAGGTTAATGGGGGTTGAAATCTTGCTACCTATTTAGTTTGGGCTAACCCTCGACATGCGGTTTTAGTCAAACCAAACCCAGCTCCCCGCCAACCCCAATCCGGCGTTTTAGATGAACCCAATCCAGTAGAGCACCACGATCGGGATGCACAGCAGCAGCGCGATGGTGATCGCCCACGAAGAGCTGATCATCCGCGTCTCCATGCACAGCCGCGCCGCCCAGGAAATGAACACGCGCACGTCGATCGGCAGCTTCTCCCCCGCACCCTCGAACTCCACGTGCAGGTTCCGCAGGCCACGATTCTCGCTGGTGAACTGCCCTACTTTCTTGCCGTCGATGTCCAGCACGAAGTTCTTCTTCGTCTCCGCGATGATCGTCACATGGTGCCGGTCGGCCTGCACCTCGTAGCGATCCGACTTGCCGAAGCTCTTGCCGTTGCCGGTCACCGTCCAGGTGCCCGTCTGGGTAGTCGCCGATGCGGTGCAGCCATCGCTACCGTCAGGTCCGTGCAACTGCCACGTGTCGCCACCGAAGCGGATGTTGGTGACGCCGCGCTCGTCGGCGAACTCCGCCACCTTCACGAGGTCATTGCTGGGACCTTCGTAGATGGGGAACGTGTGTCCGTCACTCGGCAGGCCCCAGCGAATGTCACTCGACATGCTTAGCAGCCCGCCAGTCGTTCAGCGAAGTAGCTCTGCAGATCCTCGATCTTGATGCGCTCCTGCTCCATAGTGTCGCGCTCGCGGACGGTCACGGCATTGTCCTCGAGGGTGTCGAAGTCGACGGTCACACAGAAAGGCGTGCCGATCTCGTCCTGGCGACGGTATCGGCGGCCGATAGCACCGGAGGTGTCGTAGTCCACGTTCCAGAAGCCGCGCAGCTGGTCGGCGATCTTCTCCGCGGTCGGCGTCAGCGTCTCCTTCTTGGACAGAGGCAGAACTGCGATCTTGACCGGAGACAGACGACGGTCCAGCTTCAGCACCGTGCGGGTGTCCGTGCCACCCTTCGCATTCGGTACTTCTTCTTCCGTGTAGGCGTCAACAAGGAAGGCCATCATCGCACGGCCAAGACCGGCGGCGGGCTCGATGGTGTACGGGATCCAACGCTCGTCCGCAGCCTGGTCGTAGTAGCTGAGGTCCTCGCCCGAGCCCTCGGAGTGAACGCGCAGGTCGTAGTCGGTGCGGTTGGCCACGCCCTCGAGCTCGCCCCACTTGGAGCCGTTGAAGTGGAAAGCATACTCCACGTCCACAGTGCGCTTGGAGTAGTGGGACAGCTTCTCCTGCGGGTGCTCGTAAAGGCGCAGGTTATCGGGGTTGATACCCAGGTCGATGTACCACTGGTGGCGGTCATCGATCCAGTACTGGTGCCACTCTTCGTCCTCGCCCGGCTTGACGAAGAACTCCATCTCCATCTGCTCGAACTCGCGGGTGCGGAAGATGAAGTTACCCGGGGTGATCTCGTTGCGGAAGGACTTACCAACCTGCGCGATGCCGAACGGCGGCTTCTGGCGGGAGGTGGTCATCACGTTCTTGAAGTTCGTGAAGATACCCTGCGCGGTCTCCGGGCGTAGGTAGTGCAGGCCCTCCTTGTCATCCACCGGGCCCAGGAAGGTCTTCAGCAGACCAGAGAAGGCCTTCGGCTCGGTCCAGGCGCCCGGCTGGCCGGTCTCCGGATCGTTGATGTCGGCCAGGCCGTTTGCCGGCGGGTGGCCGTGCTTCTCCTCGTAAGCCTCCAGCAGGTGGTCCGCGCGGTAGCGCTTGTGGGTGTGCAGGGACTCAACCAGCGGGTCGGTGAATACCTCGACGTGGCCGGAGACCTCCCAGACGCGCTTCGGCAGGATCACGGAGGAATCCAGGCCGACGACGTCGCGGCGGGAAGTAACCATGTGGCGCCACCACTGGCGCTTGATGTTCTCCTTCAGCTCCACGCCCAGTGGGCCGTAATCCCAGGCAGAGCGGGTGCCACCGTAGATCTCGCCGCAGGGATACACCAGCCCCCTGCGCTTGGCTAGGTTGACAACGGAATCAATGGTGCTTGCCATGGTTGGCGTGTCTCCTTGGTCGAGGTGTTCGTGCAAGAAATGCAGGTTTCGCTTTCCAGCTATTGTGCCCAACATTCTAACCCGTTCAAGGCGAAAGCCAACGGTCGGGGTGGAAGCGCCGAATGTGTCGCTGCATTTCGGCGCAACCACCGCTGCAGCCGGCCGAAGGGGCGTCATAAAAATGGGTGAAGATAAAAAAGAACCCGCGGTTAGGGGGGGTAAATACCGCGGGTTCCGGCCACGCTTTCCTCATAAAGAGAATGGGGCCTGTTCCCTTTAGCTGGAAGCTGCGAAGGGGGGGGATTACGCACGCTCCCAAGGGAACTGCCTTAAATTTAGCCCGGGGGTTTCTAGAAAGTCAAGCGTCCGGAGCACATTATTTGGGCATATTTTTCCGGCTCGCCGCTGTTGCGTGCGGGCTCAGGTTCTGGTGGCCACTGCACCGCGCACGCGGCGACCACACACCGCTATCGTGCCGCACTGGAGCTGCCCTAGAAGGACTTATCGAAAGCTTATTGAAAATTACCAGCAAGATCCCTATTGTGGGTAGTTACCGCAGGTTACCTGCCGCAAATAGAGCATTGATTTGCCACGCAACACACATTTAGAGCACTTTAGAACACAAGGAGCGAGCTCACCGTGAGCACCCCAGCTACCAACAAACTTCCCAAGATCGGCCAGCGCAACACCCGCCAACGACGCGCTGTGGCGGAGCTATTGGAAGGCCTCACCACGTTCTGCAGTGCCCAGGACATCCACCAGAAGCTCGTAGCCCAAGGCCACAAGGTCGGCCTGACCACCGTGTACCGCACGCTGCAGCAGATGGCGGAAGCCGGCGCGATCGATACGCTCTACGACGATTCCGGCGAGACCCTCTACCGCGCCTGCGCCACCGACGACCACCATCATCACCTGGTGTGCACCTCCTGCCGCCGGACCGTGGAGATCGACGGCGGCCCCGTCGAGGACTGGGCCGCGGAGACCGCAAGGAAGTTCGGCTACGAAAAGTCCGGCCACACCGCCGAGATCTTCGGCCTGTGCGGGGACTGCCAGAAGAAGTCCGCCAGCTAACTAGACGTTAAACAGCGAGCCGAGCAGGTAGGTCGCCCCGGCAGCGCCGAAACCGATAAGCAATTGACGCAAAGCGCGTCGGCCCGGCTCCACGCCAGACAGCAAGCCCACCACAGAGCCGGTAAACATCAAGGCCAGGCCCACCATCACGCAGGCGACAATCGCCGCGGTGGAGCCCGACAGGCCGAAGATATACGGCAGCACCGGGATCAAAGCGCCAACCGCGAAGCAGAAGAAGCTGGAGACCGCAGCGGACAAGCCGGAGCCGCCATCCTCGTGTTTGGGAGCCGCGTGCTCCGCCATGCTCTCCCCGGCGCCCTGCACGGACACAGTGCCAACCTTCTCTGCATCGAAGGCCTGCTCCCCCACCGGCTGGTTCGTCTCGATGATCGAATCGAAAACGCGGCGGGCGCGATCGGCGGCCTCCTGTTCGCTCATACCGCGGGCGCGGTACACCAGCGCCAGCTCGTTCTGATTCACGTCCAGGTTCGGCAGCGAACGGCTGGCGTTCGGGTCCGGGGCGTTCGCGCCCAGCAGCTCCTTCTGCGAGGTCACGGACACGTACTCGCCCGCGGCCATCGACAGCGCGCCAGCCAGCAGGCCAGCGATACCGGTGACCAGCACCAGGTGGGAAGATCCACCCGTGCCGACCATGCCCAGTACCAGCGCCAGGTTCGAAACCAGGCCATCATTCGCGCCGAAGATAGCAGCGCGGAAATCGCCCGACATGCGGGCGCGCCCGCGCGCGGCCAGGCCACGGACAACCTCGGCGTGAATCGTCTCGTCCGCCGCAAGCTGGTCGTCGGCGTCCGCATCCGAAATGTACTCGTTGCGCTGCTCCGAGGATTGCATCAGAGCCAGCACGAACACCGATCCGAAGCGCCGCGCCATCCACGCCTTCATGCGGGTATCCAGGCTGGCCTTGCGCGGCAGGCCCACGTACTCGCCGAGGCGGTTCTTCCAATAGGCCTCGTGGCGCGCCTCTGCTTCTGCAAGCCCCAGGAGGATGGCGCGCTCCTCGCCGGTCTTCTTACGCGCCAGCTCGCGGTAGACGGCACCCTCGGCACGCTCGTTGGCCAGGTACTGCTGCCAGCGGGCGATCTGGCGCTTCGTCGGCTGCGGCTGCTCGACCTGCTCGGCGGCATCCGCCCCGTTAGCACCGGTCACATCGCTCACTTCACACCTCCAAAGCGCCTATCGCGCTTCGCAAACTCCAGCACCGCCGCCCGCAGATGGTTCGGCGTGTAATCCGGGAACAGCACATCCTGGTACACCATCTCCGCATAGGTGGACTGCCACGGCAGGAAGTTCGAGGTTCGCATCTCGCCCGACGGCCGCAGGAACAGATCCACGTCCGGCATGTCCGGCTCGTCCAGGTAGCGGGCGAAAGTCTTCTCGTTCACCTGCCGGGGCTTCAGCCGACCGGCCTTCACGTCCTCGGCGATCCAACGCGCCGCGTCCGCGATCTCCGCCCGGCCACCGTAATTCACGCACATGCCCAAGGTCATGGTCGTGTTGTTCTTCGTCAACTCCTCGGCCTGCTCCAGCTCCGCAATCACGGTGCGCCACAGGCGCGGGCGGCGCCCCACCCAGCGGATCCGCACCCCCAGGCTGTTCAAGTAGTCGCGTTGCCGGCGCAGCACGTCGCGGTTGAAGCCCATCAAAAAGCGCACCTCGTCGGCCGACCGGCGCCAGTTCTCGGTGGAGAACGCATAGGCCGAAAGGTAATCCACGCCCAGCTCGATGCACTCCTCCACCAAAGACATCAGCACAGCCTCGCCCCGGCGGTGCCCCTCGGTGCGGACCATGCCGCGCTCCTCAGCCCAGCGCCCGTTGCCGTCCATCACTAGCGCGATGTGCTTCGGACGGAGCTCCGGCGGAATCTCGGAACGGTCCACGTGCGGATATTCAGTGCTACTCACCCGTACTATATTGCCACACCCGCACCACTGCCCCTATAGCGCCGCGTAAGCCGGGCAGCCTACCTCGAGCTGCTGTCGCACGTGTGCCAGTAGCAGGCGGTGCGATTGTGCCGCGATGTCTTGCCTCTGCTGGTCGCGGAGTACTTGGGCTGCTTGTTCGTGACGCCCCTTCTTCAGCAGCCACAGGGCGTGTACCGCCGCCGACGGTGGCGTGAACGCGCCCGGGGGCCTGCACGTCACGCACACCGCACCACCGGCCCCCGGGTGGAACGCCCGGTGGGGGCCGCGCTTGCCGCACTGCGCGCAGTCGACCAGGCTGGGCTCCCAGCCGGCGACTTCCAGGCCATGCAGCACGAACTCGTCGGCCACGCTGACCGGAGGGAGGGCTGAGGTGGTTAGCTGCTGGAGCGCGGCGTCCAAAAGAAAAAAGATCGAGTGCGCCGACGAAGGCTCGGCGGCAAAGACCTGGGCCATCTCCAGCATCGCCGCGCCAGCGTAGAAGCGATCGACATCCGCGACGATCGGCGAGGCGTAGGTGGCGACGGTGGCGGCGTCGGTGACGTTGGCCAGTGAACGGCCAGGATAAATCTGCACGTCAACGCGGGAAAAACGGTCCAGACGGGCACCGAAACGGGAGCGGGTTTTGCGGATGCCCTTGGCTACGGCACGGATCAGGCCATTATCCTTGGTGAGCAAGACGAGGATCAGGTCGGCCTCGCCCAGTTTGTAGGTGCGAAGCACAAAGGCCTCGTCCCGGAAGCTGGGACGAGACCTTCTACTCATAGGCAGCCAGTATAGCGCTTGCTGCAAAGTGATCGGGCTTAGACAAGCTAGGCGGACATACCCCGCTGCTTGATGCGAGCCCACGCGGCGGAAGTACTGGTCAGCGCCGCGAAGACCTCCAGGACAATACGGACGACCGCCAGGTTAACGATCGACTGGAAGATCGAAACCACGGAGGAAATCAGCTTGGCTCCCACGGAATCCCCGCCGCTCAAATCCACCTTCGCATAGGCCTGGCCTTGATCGGAGTAGGACCCATAGGCAGAGAACTCGAGGAAGGAACTATTGGTCCAGGTTCCGATCAAAGAGAACAGCAGGTACAGACCGATCACGATCGTGGCGAGGATGTAAAGCACTCGCAGGAAAGAACGGGTCGTGTACTTCTCAAAGTTAACGTCGAAGAGCCCGGAAAGAAAAGATTCGTTTCCCATCGGCTAGCTCCCGTTGGTCGAGTTACGCGCCTGTCGCTCGTCGATGGACTGCACCGACTGCGCGGTGCGGATGATGGACACAGCGACCTCCAGACCAACGCGGTAGACCGCCAGCCACGCCGCGGCACCGAGGAGCACCAGCGGGATGCCGATGAGCGCCAGGATGATTGCGGAAGCGTCCTGCGCCATCGCCGCAAGCAGGCCGATGATCGCCAGCAGTACGACGAGGCCGACGACGATCATCAGCAGGATGTACAGCACCTTCACCACCGACGGGGTGACGTAGCGGTTAAAGCTGAAGTCGAACAGGGCAGCGAAGAAACCGTCGTTGTCGGTGCCCGTCGTGTTCGCCATCTGCTGGTTCGGGTAAGCCTGGAAACCGGCCGCACCCTGCGGCTGGTTCTGCTGGCCCCAAGGCTCCTGCTGGCCGAACTGGTTCTGGTCGAACTGGTTCGTGTCGTACTGACCCGGCTGGCCGTAGGAGCTCGGCTGGGAGTACTGGTCCTGCTGGCCGAACTGATCCTGGCCGTAGGAACCGTACTGGCCCTGCTGGTCCTGACCGTACTGGCCCTGCTGGTCCTGACCGTACTGGCCGAAGCCCTGGGAGTAGTCCTGCGTCTGGTCCTGTCCGGAACCGTTGTTCAGACCGCCGTTATCGCCAGCACCGTCCGCCGAGTGCTTGCCGGAATCATCGGAACCGTAGGGGTTAGACGGAGTTGTCACTAGTTGCCCTTCCTAGCGGCGCAGACCGTGCGCCTGGTTAGGGGCGCGCCATGCGCCACGAATGTACAAGATCAAGGTCTAGACCAACCTATCGCACTTCACTTCCGTGCACCGGCTCAGCACCAAAAAATCGGTCAAACCCAGTTCAGTCCCAGGTCAAGACCAAGCCGCTAGAACCCCATCCGTCCCAGCTGCTTCGGGTCCGACTGCCAGTTCTTCGCCACCTTAATGTGCACGTCCAGATAGATGTTCTGGTCCAGCATCTTCACGATCTCCAGCCGCGAGCGGTGGACGATGCGCGACAGGCGCCGACCGTCCTTGCCCCGCAGGATCGCCTTCTGGCCTTCGCGCTCCACGTAGATCACCGCGTGCACGTCCAACACGCCCTCGCGCTGCGGGTTCGGCACAACCTCCTCGATCTGCACGGCCACGGAGTGCGGCAGCTCGTCGTGCAGTCCTTCCAGCGCGGCTTCGCGGATCAGCTCGGCCATGCGGGTATCGCGGTCGTCGTCGGTCACGTGGTCGTCCGGGTAGAACTTCGGCCCCTCCGGAAGCTGGTCGCGTAGCACGTCCAGCAGCACGTCCAGCTGCACTTGCTTGGTGGAGGAAACCGGCACCACGTCCGCCCCATCCAGCAGTTCGTGTAGCGCCAGCAGTTGCGCGCCGACCTGGTCCTTGGAGACCTTGTCCAGCTTCGTCACCACACCGATCAGCGGAGTCTTCGGGGCGACAGAACGCACGGCGTCCACAATCCAGCGATCCCCCGGGCCGATCTTCTCGTCCGCGGGCACGCACATGGCGATGACGTCCACATCCGAGTACGTTTCCTTCACCACCTCGTTTAGCCGCTCGCCGAGCAGCGTGCGGGGCCGGTGCAGTCCGGGAGTGTCCACCAGGATGATCTGCGAGTCCTCGCGGTGGACGATGCCGCGGATCGGGTGGCGCGTGGTTTCCGGCTGGTCGGCGGTGATCGCGATCTTCTCCCCCACCAGCGCGTTCGTCAGGGTGGACTTGCCGGTGTTGGGGCGGCCGACAAAGCTGACGAACCCGGAGCGGAAGCCCTCGGGTGCGCGGTATTCCTCCGGCACTTCCATCTCTTCGGGCGCCACGCCCGCCCCTTCGGGCATTCCCGCGCCCGGGTCGAAGGGGTCTTCGGGGATATAAGGATCGTTCATGGTCATCAAGTATCCCTTATTGCTGTTCTTTATTGCCAGCGGCTTTATCTTGTTCCGCCGCCTCACCATCGCGGCTGGCATCACCAGTGCCTTCAGGCTGCTGCTCGCGGGTCACCACGGCGGTACGGATCTTCACGCGCCCACGGCGGTCGCGCCCGCCCTCGTAACGGACATGCAGACCGGCTGTGGAAATCTCCGCGCCCGGGATCGGCACCCTGCCCAGTTCGAAGGCCCCAAGGCCGTAGACGGTATCCACTTCCTCGTGCTGCGCCTCGCTGAATTCTACGTCCTCGAAAAGCTCCTCGAGTTCCTCCAGCGACAGGCGCGCCTGCACCCGGTAGCTGCCGTCCTCCAGCGGCTCGATCGGCGCTTGCTCCGACGTATCGTATTCGTCGGTGATCTCGCCGACGATCTCCTCCAGGATGTCCTCAATAGAGATCAACCCCGCCACGGCACCGTATTCGTCGATGAGCATGGCGATGTGGATCTGGTCGCGCTGCATGTCCTCCAGCAGGTCGTCCAGCTTCTTCGAGTCCGGCGCGAACACGGCAGGCCGCATGCAGTCGCGCACGCGGATGGAGCTGCCGCCGTCGGTCATGTGATAGGTCTCTGCGATGAGGTCTTTGAGGTAAATGACGCCCACAATGTCGTCCACGTCATCGCCCACCACGGGCAGGCGGGAAAGACCGGTGCGCACACACAGGCTGGTGGCTTGGCCGGCGGTCTTGTCGGCCTCGATCCACACCATCTCTGGCCGCGGCACCATCACGGAGCGCGCCGAGGTGTTGGCAAGGTCGAATACGGATTGGATCATCCGGCGCTCGTCCATCTCCACCACGCCGCGTTCGGAGGCGATGTCCACCATCTCGCGCAGCTCGATTTCGGAGGCAAAGGGGCCGTTGCGGAAACCCCGGCCGGGGGTCAGCACGTTACCCGCGCCGACCAGCAGCTTGGCGATGGGGCCCAGTAGCTTGGATAGGCCCAGCAGGATCGGGGCAGTCGCCAGGCTAATGGTGTACGGGTTCTGCCGGCCGAGCGTGCGGGAGAGCACGCCGATCAGGATGAATGTCAGCAGCGTGACGATCACGATGGCGGTGGCGAAAGCCCAGCCGCGCGAGCCCATCAGCTCCACACACGCGGCGGCGGCCAGCACCGCGCCGGAGACCTCGCAGATGGTGCGGAGCAGCACCAACAGGTTAATGTGGCCAGCCCGCCCCTCGAGCACCCGCTCCAGCCGGGCCGCGCCCGGGCGATCCTCCTTCACCAGGTTCTCCACCCGCGCCGCGGAGAGCGAGGACACTGCCGTTTCCACCAGCGACAGCACACCTCCGAGGAAGAGCGCAAGGATCGCGAACGGGATGGATAAGGGGATGTCGATCGTCATCTTTCGAAGCTTCTAGGTCTTCCTGAGTTTGAGTGGGGTCTAGTGGGTTCTAGTTCTGGGTATCGTCGCGGTCCGCGGCGCTGGGGAAGGCCCCGGCGCCGGTTGGCTTCGGGGCGAAGCTCACGCCGCGCTCCTCCTGGGAGTCGTACCAGTTCGCCAGGATCTCATTCTGCAGGGCGAACATCTTCTGCTCGTCCTCCGGGGTGACGTGGTCGAAGCCCAGCAGGTGCAGCACCCCGTGGACGGTCAGCAGGTCGAGCTCGTGAGCCAGGGAGTGGCCCGCACGGGTCGCCTGCCCTTCGGCAAAGTCGGGGCACAGCATGATGTCACCCAGCATCGCCGGGGAGGGCTCCGCCGCATCCTTGCGGCCCCAACCTGGCGTCAATTCGTCCATAGGAAAGCTCATCACATCGGTAGGGCCGGGCAGATCCATCCACCTAACGTGCAGGTCCTCGATGGTTTCCAGGTCCACAATGTGGATAGATAGTTCGGCGGCCGGGTGGACGTCGAGGGTCCACAGGGCGTAGCGGGCGACGTCGATCAACTCTTCCTCGTTGACCTCGCCGCGGCCGGATTCGTTAAAAACTTCGATGCTCATTGGGTGCTTGCCTTTGGTAGTTCGTGCTTGCCGCTAGATTTCCGCTAGATTTCCGTTAGATTTCATTGTCCAGCTCGTAGGTGCCATAGGCCTCCACGATCTTGGAGACCAGCCGGTGGCGCACCACGTCGTCGGAATCCAAGTTGATGATCGACACGCCATCCACGCCCTGCAGAACCTGACGGGCAACCTTCAGGCCGGACTCCTGACGGTTCGGCAGATCCACCTGGCTCAGGTCGCCGGTGACCACCATCTTGGAGCCAAAGCCCAGGCGGGTGAGGAACATCTTCATCTGCGCCGGGGTGGTGTTCTGCGCCTCGTCCAGCACCACGAAGGAATCATTAAGCGTGCGGCCGCGCATGTAGGCCAGAGGCGCGACCTCGATCACGCCGGTATCCATCAGCCGGGGAATCGTCTCCGGATCCACCATCTCCCGCAGCGCATCGTGCAGCGGGCGCAAGTAGGGGTCGATCTTGTCGCTGAGCGTGCCGGGCAGAAAGCCCAGCTTCTCCCCCGCCTCCACTGCCGGGCGGGTAAGGATGATGCGATTGACGTCCTTGGCCTGCAGGGCCTGCACGGCCTTGGCCATCGCTAGATACGTCTTACCCGTACCGGCCGGGCCGATGCCGAATACGATCGCGTCCTCGTCGATGGCCTCCACGTACTCCTGCTGGCCAGGCGTCTTCGGGCGTACCGTCTTGCCACGGTAGGAGACGATGGGTGCGGAATCGCTGCTGGAAACCAGCGCCGGGGCTTGCTCCTCCACCAGGGTGATCGCGCGCTTCGTGGCGGCCGGATCCACCGCATGGCCGCGGCTGACCAGGTTAATCATCTCCTGCAACACCCGGCGCGCCTGGGAGACCTCAGAGGCCTCGCCGCGGATCGTCACGCGGTTGCCGCGGGTCAGGATGTCCGCATCGAAGGCGTGCTCCAGCACCCGCAGGTTCTCATCTGCCGGGCCGGCGACGGCCAGAACCGATTCCGGGTCGAGCTCCACGGTAGAGCTGGCTACGCGGGGGCGCGGTGACCTAGCGGAGTTGGGTGACGTCATGTGTACCGATCCTACCGCCAACGGTCCGTGACAGCGCCGATGGCTCCCAGCGCAACAGCGGCGGCTGTGGCGGTGCGCAAAACCTCCGGCCCCAGGCGGACGGGGGTGGCTCCCAGCTGCTCGAACTCGGCGAGTTCCTCCGGGCTGATACCGCCCTCGGGGCCGACGACAAGGGCGATCTCGGTGGCGCCCGCGTCACTGGCCGCGTCACTGGCTGCGGCGCTGGCACTGCCTACTGCCGCAGTGACGACCGCGGGCAGCGGCTCGGTGGCCTCCTCGTGCAGCACCAGCACGCGGACGGCGCCGGTGCCGCTCGCAGCGGTGCCGGCCTCCCCCAGCCCCAGCACCCGCGCCAGCTCCTGCGGGCTACGCACCAGCTGGGTAACCTCCGGGATCTGTAAACGCCGGGACTGCTTGGCGGCCGCCCGGGCGGCGTTCTCCCACTTCGCGTGCGCCTTGGCCTCCTTGCCATCCCACTTAGCGATAGCCCTGCGGGCAGCCCACGGCACAATCCGATCTGCGCCCGCCTGCACCGCCAGATCCACGGCTAGCTCCGCCCTATCGGACTTTGGGATCGCCTGCACCACCGTCACCCGAGGGTTCGGGGTGGGTAGCTCGAGAATGTCGGCGACCTCCACGGTGGCGTCACCAAGAAAAGAACCTTGCACGGCGCGCGCAGCGCCATCGGTGACGACCAACCCCTCGCCCACCTCGAGGCGCTTGACGGAGGCGTGCTTGGCCTCCGCGCCGGTCAGGCGGAAACGATCCCCGACGGCGACCGGCTCGGGGATGGGGTGGATGAACACCGGATCCGTCATGGGTTAGCGGCCAAACTTCGAGCGCAGGCGGGAGAAGAAGCCGCTGTGGGACTCGTCCTTCGAGGCCACGCCCGCGTTCTGGGAGCTGGCCTCTCGCAGCTTCTCCAGCAGGTCGCGCTGCTTGTGGTTGAGGTCGGTGGGGATCATGACCTCCACGTGGGCGATCAGGGAACCGTGGCCCTCGCGGCGCAGGTGCGGCATGCCCTTTTCGGACAGGCGAATGGTGGCATCCGGCTGGGTGCCCGGCGCGATGTCCACGGTGGCGATGGAATCGTCCAGCAGCTTGACCTCCACGGAGGTACCCAGGGCCGCGTCTACCGCCGGCACCTGCAGGTTCACGTGCAGGTCGTCGGACTCGCGGATGAAGTACGGGTGCTCGGTGGTGTGCACCTCCACGTACAGGTCGCCAGCCGGGCCGCCGCCCGGGCCGACCTCGCCCTTGCCGCTCATGCGCAGGCGCATGCCGTCGGAAATGCCGGCGGGAATGGAAACCTTGAGGGTCTGGCGGTCGCGCACGCGCCCGTCGCCCGCGCAGTTCTCACACGGGTCCTCGATAACCTCGCCGGTGCCCGCACAGCGGTGGCAGGCGCGGCGCACCTGCACGCGGCCCAGCATGGAATTCTGCAACTCCATGACTTCGCCCGCGCCCTGACAGGTCGGGCAGGTCACCGGCGCGGCCTTGGAGGCCGAGCCCGAGCCGTCGCACACGTCGCACAGCACGGCGGTTTCCACGGTGATCTCGCGGTCGATGCCCGCGTAGACCTCCTCCAGCGTGGCCTCCAGGTGCACCAGCGCATCGTTGCCGCGGCGCACGCGGGACTCGCGCGGGCCGCGTGCCCCGCCGCCACCGCCGAAGAATGCGTCGAAGATGTCGCCCAGGCCGCCGCCGGAGAAGCCTCCGAATCCACCGGCTCCCGGCTGGCCGAAGCCCTGCTCCTCCGGGTCGCCACCAGCGTCCACGATCTGGCGCTTCTGCGGGTCCGTCAGCACCTCCTGGGCCAGGGAGGCTTCGCGGAACTTCTCCGCAGCCTCCTCGGAAGGGTTGACGTCCGGGTGGTACTTGCGCGCCAGGCGGCGGTACGCCTTCTTAATTTCGGCGTCCGTAGCGTCGCGATCCACACCGAGGATTCCGTAATAGTCTCGAGCCACGTTCAGCGGGTCCTTTTCACGTCTATCTTGAGTTGCTTGCAGTCTTTAGTGCTTAACCAACTGCACTATCCTACTATTCCTACTCTTCGCTCAAAATCCGCGAGACATAGTGCGCCACGGCGGTCACAGAGGAAATGGTGCCGGAGTAGTCCAGGTGGGTTGGCCCCACCACTCCCATTCCGCCGAGCACCGCGTTGGCGTTGCCGTAGCCGGTGGATACGACGGATGCGCCGCGCAGCTCCTCGTCTTCGTTCTCCTCGCCGATGCTCACCTGCACCTGCAGGTCGCGCACGCTATTCAGCAGCTTCAGCACCACCACCTGCTCTTCCAGGGCCTCCACCACGGGGCTGAGTTCGCTGGTGCGCATCAGATTGGGCGTGCCCGCCAGGATCAGCCGGTCGTTCGGGCGCTCCAGCAGAGTCTCCACCAGCACGGTCGTCACCACGAGTGCCACGTCGCGCAGTTCCTCGGGCATACTGTTGCCCTTGGCCTCGTTGGCCAGGGCGGCGATGTTCGTGCATGCGTCGTCCAGGGTGCGCCCCACCATCGCGGAATTCACCAGGTCGCGCAGCCGCGGCAGGTCGTCGTCGCTGATCGGCTGGCCTAGATCCACGTTGCGCTGGTCCACGCGCCCGGTGTCGGTGATCAGCACCAGCAGGATGCGGTGGCTGCCCAACTTCACCAGCTCGCAGTGCTTCACCCGCCCGCGCCGCAGGTCCGGCATCTGCACCACGGCCACCTGGCGGGTCAGCTGGGATAGCAGCTGCACGCTGCGGCGCAGCACGTCCTCTAGGTCCACGCCGTGTTCCAGGAAGTCCAGAATCGCGCGGCGCTCCGGGGTGCTCAGCGGCTTGACCTCGTGGATGCCGTCCACGAAGCGGCGGTAGCCCTTCACCGTGGGGATGCGCCCGGAGGAGGCGTGCTGTTGGGTGATGTACCCCTCGGCTTCCAGCACCGCCATGTCGTTGCGGATCGTCGCGGAGGAAACGCCCAGCTGGTGTTTATCCACCAGCATCTTCGAGCCCACCGGTTCGTGCGAGGCGATGAAATCACTGACGATCGCCCGCAGCACCTGGTTCCTTCTGTGTTCAGTTCCGCTCGACAAATCCTTCACTCCTCGCGTGAGTCCGATTAGCCTCAATTAGCTCTCGATTGGCCCTTAAAGCCCGAGCGCCAACACGATGTCCGTGACGATCCCGTCGGCCAGGTAGCGCCCTTTATCCGTCAATCTTAGGCGCTCGCCGCGTTTATCCAGCAGCCCCAGGCCTGTGTAACGCTCGATCACCTGCCCCAGCTCGGCGTTCCGGACGGTATTAGCACTGTTCGCGCCGTCGCTTCCGCCCGCCAGCTCCGCCAGGTCCAGCCCCTCGGCCAGCCGCAGCCGCAGCATCACCTGTTCTGTGCGCAGGTCGTCGTTGCTTAAGCGCTCGGTCGTCACCACCGACCCTGGCACGGGTAGGCCGTCCTTTCCTATTGACGCCCCTTCGGCCTCCCCCAGCAGACCATTCCAATAGGTCCTTGGACGCTTCGCATTCACCAGCCTCACCAGGCCTGATTCGCTGTGGCCTTCCCCGCGCAGCCGTACGCATCCGTGGGCGCCGGGGCCTGCGCCCCACCACTGCCCGGAGCGCCAATAGATCAGGTTGTGCTGGCATTCGCCGCCGGGTTTGGCCCAGTTAGAGACCTCGTACCAGCGAAAACCGGCCTGGCGCAGGCGGGCGTCGATGGCGTCATAACGATCCGCCAGAGTGTCCTCGTCCGGGGCGGGCAGCTCCCCGCGTCGCACCTTGCGTGCCATGGCCGTACCGTCCTCGACGATCAGGGAGTAGGCGGAGACGTGGTCGACGTCCGCCTCCAGTACCGCATCGAGGGTGCGCCGCAGGTCGTCATCGGTCTCGGTGGGAGTGCCGTAGATGACATCCAGGTTGATGTGCTCAAAACCGGCCCGCTTGGCCTCGCGGGTGGCCTCGATCGGGCGGCCCGGGGTGTGCTGGCGCTCCAGCACCTTCAGCACGTGCCCCATCGCGGACTGCATGCCTAAGGAGATGCGGTTAAAACCCGCCTCGCGCAGGCCTGCGAAGAACTCCGGGCTGGTGGACTCCGGGTTCGCCTCGGTGGTGACCTCTGCATCGGCTGCGATCCCCACGGTGCGACGCGCAGCGTTCAGCGCCCGGGCCAGCCCCTCGTGGCCCAGCATGGAGGGCGTGCCACCGCCGAAGAAGACGGTCTGCACCTCGCCGGGGTAATCCCACACCTCGGCTGCGACCTCTAGCTCGCGTTCCAGGGCATCCAGGTAGCCGGGGATGGTGTTGCCCTCTGCAGCGCCGCCGTCGGCCGCGCTGAGCTCCTGCGGGGTGTAGGTGTTGAAATCGCAGTAGCCACAGCGGGTGGAGCAAAAGGGAACGTGGATATAAAGGCCATGCATACTACGTGCATAGTACTAGTAGTGCTGGCAGTACTGGCACTAGACAGCAGTGCCGCGCTTGCGTCGCTGCAGGCGGCCGACGATCTCCTCCACCCGGGCGCGCTCTGCCAGGAACTCCGGCGGTGCCTCACCACGCATGCCCGCGGCCAGCTCCGGTTGGCGGGCGATAACCTCCCGCCAGTGGCCCACCAGCTCGATGGCGCGCTGCTCGGCCTTCACGTATGCCTGCGGCAGCAGCACGGACTGGGATTCCAGGGCGCACTGCGTCTGGTTGATCACCCAGTCCTCCACCTCGCGCAGGTCCGCGCGGATACGCTCGGCCTGCTCGCGCAGCCACATGCGCCAGGAGGCCGTGGAGGCCATCGTCGCCGGCGCGTGCTCGGCGGAAGTATCAGCGAACTCCGCGCCACGGGCACTGCGCGGGTCGCTGGTGCCGACGGCGGTTGGGGTGGTGGCGTCAGAAAGAGAACGGCGAGCGGACGCACCGGGCTTCCTGTGCATAAAGCTCAAGGTGCGGCCGGGGTGCGGGTAGTCGCTGCCGCGCGCAACGCTGCCGCCGAGGGCGCGAGGGGTGCGCGAGGGAGTCACGCCCGACATGCTTCCGGCGCGCACGCCGGAGACGAAAGCCTGGCGCAGACCGTTGAGCTCAGACAGGCCGGGGCGCACCTCAGCGCGGCCTTCCGCGACGATTTCCGCCAGCTCCAGCAGGCAGTCTTCCACCAGGTCGGCATCCCAATCAGCGATGGCCTGAGAGACGTGGTTGATGTAATCGGCGATCTCGTCGCCGATGTCGTAGATATTTTGGGTGAGCTCGCGAACGCGCAGGGCAGCATCGTAGTGCACGCGTTCTCCTCTCCCCTGGGCCCGTCACAGCCCATGTGTTGGTTGATACCGCAGACAACTCTAAAACAAGAACACCGGTCACGCGCGGAGGCGTGGCCGGTGTCGCGGAGCGGATTTCTTAACTTACTTTGAGTTGTAGATCCAGGCGATATCGTCGGCGAAGTTCTTCGCCACGACGAAGCGCTTCAGCTTCAGCGACGGGGTAACCTCGTCGTTCTCCTCAGTGAAGTCGCGGTGGACGATACGGAACTTCTTGATGCCCTCAGCGTGGGAGACCGTGGCGTTGGCCTCGTTGATCGCATCCTGAATCTCGGAGCGCAGGACCGGGTTTTTCGCCAGCTCGCGGATGGAAACATTCTCGGCGATGCCGTTGTTCTCCTTCCACTTCTTGGCAGCCTCCTCGTCCAGGGAGATCAAGGCGCCGACGAACTTCTGATCGTCTCCAACGACCATGGCCTGGGAGATCAGAGGAGCGGAGCGCAGGATGTCCTCCATCGGGCCAGGCGACACGTTCTTACCACCGGCGGTGACGATGATTTCCTTCTTGCGGCCAGTGATCTTCAGGTGGCCGGTGGGCAACAACTTGCCCAGGTCGCCCGTACGGTAGAAGCCGTCCTCAGTGAAGGATTCCGCAGTAGCTTCCTCGTTCTCCCAGTAGCCGGCGAAGACCATGTCGCCCTTCAGCAGGATCTCGCCGTCATCGGCGATCTTGACGGTGATGCCACCCAGCGGGCGGCCGACGGTGCCGATAATGTTGTCCGGGGCGAAGTTAGTGCAGGCTGCGGCGGTGCACTCGGTCAGGCCGTAACCCTCGTACAGAGTCACACCCACGCCACGGAAGAAGTGCATGAGCTCCGGGTTCAGTGCGGAACCGCCGGAGATCGCGTAATCCAGCTCGCCACCCATAGCCTCGCGCACCTTGGAGTAGACCAGCTTGTCACCGATGGCGCGGTCGATCTTCTGCTTCAGCGATGGCCCCTCGTCGGTATCGAGAGCCTTCGAGTAGTCGACTGCGGCGCGCTCTGCGAAGTTGAAGATCTTGGCCTTGACGCCACCGCCCTCCGTGGCCTTGGACTTCACACCCGCGTGAACCTTCTCAAAGATGCGCGGAACAGAGCAGATCAGGTTCGGCTTGGTGCGCTGGAACTCAGCAACCAGGGTGCTCATGTCGCTCCAGTGGGTCTGGGTAGCGCCACCGACGGTGGCAGCGTGAGCCATCGCGCGGGAGAACACGTGCGCCAGCGGCAGGAACGTCAGCTTGCGGTAACCGAAAGCAGCGGCGCGGCCGACCGGGTGGGTCAGGATGGCACGGGCCTCAGCCAGCCAATTGTGGTGGGTCAGCTTGCAGCCCTTTGGACGGCCGGTGGTGCCGGAGGTGTAAACGATGGAGGCAACGTCATCGTGGCGGGTGTTGGCGATGCGCTCTTCCAGGACGTCCTGCCCGATGCCAGCTTCCTGGCCGTCGTTAACCAGGATGTCAATGGCACCGCTGTTGATCTCCAGCACGCGCTTGAGGTGCGCGGAGTTATCGCCCTCCGGGCGGTCGCCTTCCTTCACAAAGGTCTTCAGGCGGGTGGTGTGGCCGGACTTTTCAGCGATGGCCAGCTTCGCGCCGGAGTTGCCCACGATCCACTCACACTGGGAGGTGGAGGAGGATGGGTAGATCGGCACGGTGATGCCGCCGGCAGCCCAGATGCCGTAGTCCAGCACAGTCCACTCGTAGCGAGTGTCGGACATGATGACCACGCGGTCGCCCTGCTCGATACCGTTGGCAACCAGGCCCTTGGCTACTGCGTAAACGTCGTCCAGGAACTGGGAGACGGTGACGTCCACCCAGTCGAAGTTCTTCGGACGCTTAAACAGCACCCCGTCTGGGGATTCGGCGCCGAGGTCACGGACTGCCGTTAGGCAGGTCTCGTGCTCGTCGATCGTGTATAGGGCTTCAGAGGTGTACTCCGTCATGCTGCTCCCTTTGTTCATGTCCTGACAGTTGCCTGACCTGGGTTTTTACGTGAATAACGGGCGCAATTTCGGTCGTTGCGCCCGCAGCCTCAACGTGACTTATACTTCTACAACCATATATGAGTGGCGTGAATCACGTCGAACCTTCGGCAAAATTCCCCACACCCGCTGCTGCGGCCTTCTCCCCACTATCTCCCCGCTGTCCCGCTCGCCCCTTTTTTGCAAAAGGCTGGAAAAGTGGAAGATGCGCCCGGTGCCCTGCACAATGGCAGTTGTGACTAGCTCTGTGGAATCCGGCGGCGCAAATGCCTCCGATGTCAATGCAATCCTCAACGAATTGGCCACCGAGTGCGGCGTGGCCACCTGGTACACCGGCCAGAACGGCCAAAGGGTAGAGGTCCAAAGCAGCACCGTGCTCTTCGCACTCCGCGAGCTGGGTCTGGATCTGCCCGAGGACCCCGACGCCCTCACCGAAGAGATTGCACAGGCGGCCATCGAGGACCTGCTACGCGCCCGCTATAGCCGCATGCTGCCTCCCACCGTCACCGCCATCGCCGACCGCCCCCGCACCTTGCATGTCCACTGCATCGACGGCGAATCCCTGCAGGTGCAAGTCCGCACCGAAGACGGCGAGACCATCCCCCTCGAACAGCTCAATGAATGGGTCGATCCCATCACCGTCGGCGCTGAAGCCGCCGCCACCACTTTCGGCACCGCCACATTCCAGCTTCCCGCACTGCCCGCGGGCTGGCACCAGCTCGAGGCCCGTGCCGATTCCACGGAGGCTACTTCTACCCTGCTGGTTTCCCCCCAAGCCCTGGAACTACCGGATGCCCCGCGCACCGGAGTAATGGCGCAGCTGTACTCCCTGCGCGACCGCGACGCTTGGGGCATCGGCGACTACGGCACCCTCGAGGTCTTGAGCGACTCCCTCCAGAAACTCGGCGGGGCGGACTTCGTGCTGGTAAACCCCATGCACGCAGCGGAGGCCGCTCCCCCGGTGGAGGATTCCCCCTACCTGCCGACCACCCGCCGGTACACCAACCCCATCTACATCCGGGTGGAGAACACTCCTGAGTACGCCGCACACCCCGAGCTGCACGCGGAGATCGAGCAGCTCGCCGCCCCGCTGAAGAAGCGCAATCACACGGCTGACCTGTTGGAGCGGGACCCCGTGGTGGCGTCCAAAATCAAGGCCCTACACCTGCTGTACGCCGCAGGGATCGGCGACGAGCGCGCGGAGCAGCTGCGTGCCTTCCGCGAGCGCGAGGGCGAGGGGCTGGTGGGCTTCACCGAATGGTGCGAGCGCGCAGCCAACGATCCGGCGCTGACCAGCGACTTTTACGCCTGGATGCAGATGGTTTGCCAGGAGCAGGAACTGCATGCGCAGAACACCCTAACCGAACACATGAGTATCGGACTGATGGCCGACCTGGCCGTGGGCGTGCACCCCGGCGGCGCAGACGCGCAGACTCTGGCCGACGTGCTGGCTCCCGGAGCCAGCGTGGGCGCCCCGCCGGATGGCTACAACCAGCAGGGCCAGGACTGGTCGCAGCCGCCGTGGCACCCCTGGAAGCTGGCCGAAGAAGGCTACCGTCCGTGGCGCGACATGCTGCGAACGATCCTGCGCACCGCCGGCGGCATCCGCATCGACCACGTGCTGGGGCTGTTCCGCCTGTGGTGGATACCGCGCATGGAATCCCCCACCCTGGGCACGTACGTCACCTACGACCACGAGGCGCTGGTCGGTGCGCTAGTGCTGGAGGCTCACCGCGCCGGTGCCGTAGTGGTCGGCGAGGACCTGGGCACCTTCGAGCCGTGGGTGCAGGATTACCTGGCCAGCCGCGGCGTAATGGGGACCTCGATCGTGTGGTTTGAGGGCGACGCCAACGGGGCGAAACCGCCGGAGGCCTACCGCCGTACCTGCCTGACCTCCGTGACCACACACGACCTGCCCCCGACCGCCAGCTACCTGCGCGGCGGGCACATCGACCTGCGCGAGGAGCTGGGAGTGCTGACCCGCAGCTCGGACGACGAGTTCGCCGAGGATGCCAACTGGCAGGTCGACGTGCTGGGCACCATCGCCCGCCACGGTGGCTTCCGCGGAATGGACTGCGAGGGCTACTTCCTTAACGACCTGCGCCAGGAACTGGACAATCCGCGGCACGGGCGCGAGCGCCGCCCGGATGTCTCGTACATCCTGCGCGCCATGCACCGCTACATTGCGCAGACACCGTCGCTGCTACGCTGCGCCGCGCTGGTGGATCTGGTGGGAGACCTGCGGGCGCAGAACCAGCCGGGCACCACGCAGGACCTGTACCCGAACTGGCGCGTACCGCTGTGTGACGGCGCGGGCAACCCAGTGCTGGTGGAGGATCTGGCGAACATGCCACTGGCTCGCGACGTGCTGGCCGCCACCCGCGGCGAGGGCTAGCAGCGCGCTCGCTGGGAGCGCGCTGGGCTAGAAGACGCTGGTGGCCAGCCAGGCCACGAGCAGCAGAACCAGCAGCAGGGCCAACGCCTGGCGCACCTTGGAGTGGTGTTTCATCGGCTGCTAGTCCTCTCCGTCTCTTCTGTCTCTGTTTCTGACCACTTCTGGTCCGTCTTAGCGCTTCTGGTCGTCTCCGGCGCTGCGCTTAGCGTCGCCGTCTAACGGCACCGAGCTGCGGCTCGCGAACATCTCGTGCAGCGAAAGCGCCCCGTGCACGCGCTGTTCCTCCGCGCTGGCGGGGAAAATCCGCAGCGCAATCACCTGCCATACTAAGGCCAACACGGTGCAAACCACGAATAGGGCGAGGAACACCAGCGGGGTTTGGATCCACACCGGCGCGTTGATCAGCCATTCCATCATTGGTGGCGCTCACCCTTTCTGATTCCCTGTTTCTCTGTTGGTCTTCTGTATTTTTCTTGACGCCTACCCCTGGCTCAGCCCGCGGCGGTCAAGTAGCGGCTGCACGTTGCGCTGCTGGCCGCGGAACATCCAGAATGCGTCTTCGAAGTCGATGCTAGCGCCGCGGGAGAGGATGATGCGGCGGAAACGCTCGCCCGCGAAGCGGACATCATCGTCGTCGAGGTCGGCGGCGTCGTCATTAGACTCCCCAGACTCCCCCACTGCAGCGCCGGTATCGACGAAGGCTTGGAAACCGTCGGCGTCCAGCACCTCCGCCCACAGGTAGCTCCAGTAGTCGGCGGAGTAACCACCGGCGAAGATGTGGTTGAAGTAAGCCGAGCGGTAGCGCGGGGCGAGGGCACCGTTGACGTCCAACCCGGCGCGCTCCAGGGCTTCGGCCTCGAAGGATTCCACCTGGGCGGCGGCATCGTCGGTGGCGGCGAGCTTCTCCGCCTCCGCGGCGGAGAGCTTGTGCCAGGCCAGGTCCAGCCAACAGGCGGCCAGGAACTCGGTGGTGGCCAGCCCCTGGCCCCACTTCGCCTGGGCGCGGATCGCGTCGACGAACTCGCCGCTGATGACTTCCCCGGTCTCCACGTGGCGGGCGTAGTTGCGCAGCACGGCGGGCTCCAGGGCCCAGTTTTCGTTGATCTGGCTGGGGAATTCCACGAAGTCGCGGGGCACGTTGGTGCCAGACAGCGTGGGATAGCGCACGTCGGAGAGCAGGCCGTGCAGGGCGTGGCCGAACTCGTGGAAGACGGTCTGCACCTCGTCGAGGGTCAGCAGCGCCTGCTCGCCTTCGGCGGGTTCGGCGATGTTCATGACGTTGACTACCACAGGCGCCTTGCCCAGCAGGTTGGATTGCTCGACGAAGGAGTTCATCCACGCGCCGCCGCGCTTGGTGGGGCGGGCGTACATGTCGGTCAGCAGCAGGCCGATGCCGACGGGCGACTCTTCCCCCTCAGTGACTTCCCATACCCGCACGCCCGGCGCGTAGCCGGCTAGGTCGGTGCGTTCCCGCAGGTCGATGCCGTAGAGGCGCTTGGCGGCAAAGAAGGCACCGTCGACCATCACCTGTTCCAGCGGGAAGTACTTCTTCAGCTCGGCTTCGTCGACGTCCAGCTCTTCAGCACGCAGCTGGGCATCCCAGTAGGGCCAGTCGGCACCGCTCAGCCCCGCTGTACCCGCTGTGTCCGCTGCGTCCGCTGCGCTCGATGTGCCGCTCACGGCCATTTTGTCCAGCGCCCGCTTGTACTCTCCGTGCGCGTTCGCCACGGCGGCGGGCGTCACCTGATTCAGCAGATCCTCGACCGCCGCGAGGCTACCGGCGGTCTCGGCGGCGGCGACGAACTCGGCGTGATTGGCAAAGCCCAGCAGCTCGGCGCGCTGGGCGCGCAGGCGCACGATCTGCAGCAGCGTGGCCTCGTTGCTGCCGGTCGCGCGGTTCAGCGATGCCTCGTGCACCTTCGCGCGCGCAGCCGGGTTCTCCAGGGACTCCAGCACCGGCTGGATGCTCGGCAGGCCCAGGCGAATCAGCCAGCCTTCCTCCCCACGTTCGATGGCGGCCTTGGCGAAGTACTCCTTGTCCGCCGCGCTCAGCCCCGCGACCTCGGCCTCGTCGGTCAGCAGCACCGCCGCGTCCTCGGTGGCGGTCTGCAGCTGCGCCCCGAAGGCGGTGGTCAGCTCGGCCAGCTGGGCGTCGATGTCGCGCAGGCTTGCCCGCTGTGCATCGTCCAGCTCCGCGCCGCCGCGAATGAAGCTCTTCTTCAGCTCCCGCAGCAGGGCCTCCTCCTCGCTGCCTTCCGGCTGCTCGGGCAGGGCGCAGATGCGCTCCCACAGCCTCCGGTTCAGCCAGATTTCGCTGAAGTGCCGCGCCAGCTCTGGGCTGATGGTCGCCTCGATCTCGCGCACCTGATCGGTGGCATTTGCGCCCGTATAATTAAAAACAATGGCCAGCACGCGCTGCAGCATCTGCCCCGATTCTTCCCACGCCTCGGCGGTATTTTCCCAGGTGGGAGACTCAGGGTTGTTCGCGATCGCCGCGATCTGCGCGGCGTGATCCACCAGAGCGGTGCGGAAGGCGGGCACCAGCTCGGCAAGGTCGACAGCCGCGAAGTCGGGCAGTTCATAAGGCAGTTCGGAAGCGTTTTGGAGGTAATCCATGATCCCCTACTCTATCCCTGAGGCCAAGGACTACGTTGATGTGGCCATCAATCAGGGTCGCAGTCGTGGCTTCCTCCGCGGTTCCGTCCTCCGCTTCGAGTCCATCCCCTACGCCTCGGGCGAACGCTTCGCCCCTCCTTCCCCTGCCGTCCCTTTTAGATTCTTCTTCGGCGACCCCTCTACCGCCACCCACCGCCAATCCCTATCCATCACCTGCCCGGTCGACGCACCCCCTTCCATCATCGAGTCTGACTTCCATCCCAAGGCCAAGTCTGGATCTGGCTCCATCCCCACAGCCAGCACCAAGTCTGGGGCACCTGTAATCGTGTTCATCCACGGTGGTCGCTATGAGGAAGGCTTCGCCGACGAACTCTGGTACCAGGGTGTCCGCTTCGCCGAGGAGGGTTTCGTTTACGTTTCACTGAACTACCGCTACCGCCTGGAGGGCTTCCTGCCTCTGCTGGACGAGGATCACCCCGCCGACGTGGACGCTTCGGCCGATCCGAACACCGAGCCGGAGTACTTCCGCGGCGCCGAGGATATTGTGGCCGCCCTGCGCTGGGTGCGGGACAACATCGCGGCTTTTGGCGGAGATCCGGAGCAAGTCACGCTGATGGGTCAGTCCGCCGGCGGCGCGCTGACGGCCTGGACGCTGTGCAATCCGCGCACCGAAGGCTTGGTGCACCGCGCCGTGATCTTGAGCCCCGGGTTCCCGCGCGAGGGCTGGCCGAGCCGCGAGCATGTTGCCCGCGCGGTCCTCGGCGGCCCGCTGACCAGCAAGCACCTGGACAGCCTCTCCCCCGAACAGCTGCAGCGCGCCTATCGGCGCTACGCCCGCTTCTACAGCACGGACTGCGCCGTGGGGCCGTATCCTTTCCGGCCCAGCGAGATGCGCGACGTGCCGCTGCTGATCGGTACCCTGCGCGAGGAGTTCACACAGATGCCCTTCGCCCGCGCCATCGACAAGCGCTTGAGCTCCAAGAACCCGCTGGTTCGGCAACCGGCCAAGGCGCTGGGGTGGTACGCGGAACGGAAGCTGGGGGCGCGGGTGCGGTGGGCGTCAGAAAACCCGATAGGAATGGCCATCGGTGATTCGGCCATCAAACGCTGGGCCGTGGCGATCATGGAGGAGAAACGCGATACGAGCTGGGCCTATGAGTTTCACGGGAGCCAATCGGCCTGGCACTGCGCGGATCTGCCTTTGGTTTTTGACGCCCTCACGGTCGCGCCCAAAACAGTGAAGTATTTCTGCGGCGAGTCCGCGGCTGAGCGCTTGCAGCCGCTGGCGACGGAGTTTCACGGGATCGTCTCGCGTTTCGCCCGCGGGGAAGATCCGGAGTGGCCACCCTATGGTTCGCGACGTATGGTGCGGCGTTTCGACACGGACGCATCCGCGCGAGGTGAGGTGACCCGCGAGGTGGCGGAAGATGCCTACCAGCAGATTCGGGAGGATTATCCGGAGCTGTACCCGAGCCGTTAGGGCTCAATCTGGGCTAGTTCAGCGCCCGCAATAGGCCGTTTCTAGACGGCTACTAGACAGCTCGGTCTATAGTGCTAGGGTGGGAGGCTATGAACGCAACCACCCAAAACAACAGCCCCCAGAACTCCCAGGCCACCCAGAACACCCGGGCCACACGTCCGCAGGATTCCGCCGTATCTGTCCCCGACCTCGCCACGCTGCGCGCCCGCGGGACGATGAAGTGGACCGTCTATGACGAAGACGTGCTGCCCCTCTGGGTCGCCGAAACCGACTTCGACACCTGCCCCGCCGTCAAGCAGGCCATCCAGGCGGGCGTGGACCACGAATACTTCGGCTACGAGCGCCGCAACGGCTCGGTGGAGAAGGCGCTGGCCGGCTTCCTGGATCGCCGTTTCGGCTGGCAGATCGACCCGAAGTGGGTGCGGCTCGTGCCGGACGTAGTTAAGGGCGTGGCCTCGGCCATCGACGAATTGACGCCCCAGGGCTCCGACGTGATCGTCCCCGTACCGAGCTACCACCCGTTCTTCGACGTTCCGAGCGCAGTCAAGCGCCCGAAGGCCGAGGTGGAGATGACCAAGGTGGAAAAGGATGGCGCCGAAGAGTGGGCCTTCGACTACGCGGCCCTAGAGGCCGCCTTCGCCAGCACCGACAACCCGGCGGGCGTGGGCGCGATGATCGTCTGCAACCCGTACAACCCGCTGGGTCGCGCATGGCGCCCCGAAGAGCTGGCCAAGCTGGTGGAACTGGCTGACAAGTACAACGTGCGCCTGATCTCCGACGAGATCCACGCGCCGGTGGTCTACGCGCCGCACAAGCACACTCCCCTGGCCACGCTCAGCGAGACCGCTGCGCGGGTGACCGTGACAGTGCTGGCCACCTCGAAGGGCTGGAACACCGCAGGCCTGCACTGCGCGCAGATGATCTTCACCAACCCGGACGACCGCGCAGCCATGGCGAAGGTCAGCCCGCTGCGCACCGGATCTGCCTCCACGCTGGGACAGGTCGCCGCCGAGGCCGCCTACACGGACGGCGAGGCCTGGCTGGACAGCGAGCTGGAGTACCTACAGGGCAACCTGGACCTGCTCGAACGCCGCCTGCCGGAGGTGCTGCCCGGCGCGAAGTTCATCCGCCCCGAGGCCAGCTTCCTGCTGTGGGTAGACCTCAGCGAGGTTCCGGGGTTGGAGGAGAAGCCGGGCCAGAAGCTGCTGGAAGGCGCCCGTGTGGCCTTCAACGAGGGCACCATGTTCGGCGCCCAGGGTGCGGGGCATGTGCGCATCAACTTCGGAACGTCCCGGGAGATCCTCAACGAGGCCCTGGACCGCATCGCGGAATTCGCTAAGGCGCACGTGAACAATTAACTTGGCTAGGTGTGATTAATGCCTTTAGCCGTATCCTGCGTTCCACCAAGGAACTGTGGCCGTTCTACATCATTGTGATGATCACCAGCCTCGTCACCGCGGGGCTGGCACTGGCTACTCCCTTCCTGGTGAAGTTGGCCACCGACACGATCGTGGACACCGTCGGCGGTGGTGGTGCTTCCGACACCGCCATTGAAAACGCTACGAAGACCGTCATCTGGCTCGCGGTCGGGCTGCTGGCGGTGGAGCTGGCGAACACCATCATCCGCAACATCGGCGGTTGGTTCGGCGACGTGATGGCGATGCGGATGCGCCAGATCCTTTCCAACCGCTATTACGCCAAACTGCTGGCCCTCCCACAGGGCTATTACGACAAGCAGGTCACCGGCACCATCATTTCCCGGTTGGACCGCTCCATCCTGGGGCTGACGGACTTCATCAAGTCCTTCGCCAACAACTTTTTCTCCATGCTGATCACCGTGGTGATGATCCTGGTCATCACGGCGATCTACTACTGGCCGCTGGCGCTACTGCTGGCCATCATCTTCCCGATGTACCTGTACCTGACCATGCTGACCTCCAAGAAGTGGATGGTGTGGGAGAAGGAAAAGAATGAGCACATCGACGTCGCCCAGGGGCGCTTTGCGGAGGTCATTGGCCAGGTGAAGGTCGTGAAGTCCTTCGTCTCGGAGCTGCGCGAACTGCGACTGTTCCAGAAGCACTTTGCAGACACGATCCAACTGACGCGCGAGCAGTCCCGCTGGTGGCACTTCATGGACGTCCTGCGCATGGGCGGGATGAACATCATCTTCTTCGCCATCTACCTGATGCTGTTCTGGCGCACCCTGCACGGCGACTTCACGCTCGGCGACATGGTTCTACTGCTGCAGTACGTGGTGATGGCCCGCCAGCCGGCCGGCATGATGAGCTGGATGGTGGATACCGCCCAGCGCGCCGCCGCGGGCTCCCGCGAGTACTTCGAGACCATGGAGGAGCTGGAGGAGCCATCGGCCACCGCTCCCCTGCTGGAGGCCGCCCGCCCAGGTGGGCCGATGCTGGTATCCCAAGAGGACGTGGACCAGGCCGTGCGCCCACAGCTGTCCGCCCCGGAAACCGGGCCGGTGATCGACTTCGACCACGTGAGCTTCGAGTACCTCAAGGGCGAGCCCGTCATCCACGAAGTCACCTTCCAGGCGGCCAAGGGCGACCAGGTGGCGCTAGTCGGCGAATCCGGCGGCGGCAAGTCCACCCTGGTGAACCTGCTGCTGGGCCTGTACCGCCCCACCGAGGGCCAGCTTAAGGTCTGCGGCAAGGACGTGGCGGACATGACGGCTGCGGAGCTGCGCAGCTCCGTCGGCGTGGTGTTCCAGGAACCCGCCCTGTTCTCCGGCACTGTGCGGGAAAACATCGCCTACGCCAAGCCCGACGCAACCGACGAGGAGATCGTGGCGGTGGCCAAGCGCGCCTTCGCCCACGACTTCATCATGCACTTCAAGGACGGCTACGACACGCTGATCGGCGAGCGCGGCCTGCGCCTTTCCGGCGGGCAGAAGCAGCGCATCGCCGTGGCCCGCGCGATGCTGAAGGACGCTCCCGTGCTGATCCTGGACGAAGCCACCTCCGCGCTGGATACCAAGGCCGAGCGCGTGGTGCAGGCCGGCCTAAACGAGCTGATGGTGGGCCGCACCACCATCGTCATCGCCCACCGCCTGTCCACCATCGCCGACGTGGACAAGATCGTCACCCTGGACAAGGGGCACGTCTGCGAGGTCGGATCCCCGGCGGAGCTGGCGACCAGCGGCGGCATATACAACGAACTGCTGCAACTGACCAGCTCCTCCTCCGCCGCCGATCGGGCGCGCCTGAAGCGCTTCGGCTTCGCCGAACCAGGCGCTGAAGACGACGAAGACTACGGCGAGGATTACCGCGAAGATTACGACGAAAGCTTTACGGAGCAGGTCACCCGGGAACAGTCTTAGACAGCACCTCCGCTGCCGATGCCGACACACAGGAGTAGCCTGGGGGAATGACTGAATTACCCCCTAACATCACCGAGTTCACTACCTTCGACGGCGCGAAAGTTGGCGTCGGTACCGAAGAAGCAAAGACCGCAGAGCAGCAGGTACGCGACAACGACAGCAACTACGTATTCCACAGCTGGTCGGCGCAGGATAAGATCAATCCGCAGCCGCTCAGCCACGCGGAGGGCGTGTGGATCTACGATTACCAGGGCAACGGCTACCTGGATCTGGGCAGCCAGCTGGTCAGCGCCAACCTGGGCCACGCCCACCCGAAGCTGGTAGAGGCAATTCAGCAGCAGGCCACCCGCATCACCAACCAGAACCCCGCGTTCTCCAACGATGTGCGCAGCGAGCTGGCTAAGGAGATCGTGGAGCAGGCGCAGGGCGACTTCTCCCACATCTTCTTCACCAACGGCGGCGCGGACGCTATCGAGCACGCCATCCGCATGGCGCGCCTGACCACCGGCAAGTCCAAGATCCTGACTGCCTACCGCAGCTACCACGGCGCTACCGGCTCCGCGATCATGGCCACCGGTGAGGCTCGCCGCCACGGCAACCCCACCACCGACGGCGACGTGAAGCACTTCTGGGGCCCGTTCCTGTACCGCAGCGCCTTCTACTCCTCCACGCAGGAGGAAGAGTGCGCCCGCGCTCTGCAGTCGCTGGAGGAAACCCTGGTGTACGAGGACAACGTGGCCGCCGTGCTGATCGAGTCCGTCGTGGGCTCCAGCGGCATCATCGTCCCGCCGGAGGGCTTCCTGCAGGGCGTGCGCGAGATCTGCGACCGCCACGGCGCGCTGTACATCGCAGATGAGGTCATGGTGGGCTTCGGCCGTACCGGCAAGATGTTCGCCTACGAGCACGGCGGCAAGGATCTGCAGCCGGACCTGGTTACCTTCGCCAAGGGCGTGAACTCCGGCATGGCGCCGCTGGGTGGCGTGATGATGAACGAGGCCGTCTACCAGCGCTTCGCCGACAAGCCTTACCCGGGCGGCCTGACCTACTCCGGCCACCCGCTGGCGGCCGCCCCCGGCCTGGCTGCGCAGAGGGTCTACCGCGAGGAGAACACCTTCGAGAAGGTTGCCGAGCTGGGCGAGCGCGTTATCGCCCCGGCTATGGAGAAGATCGCGGAGAACCACCCGAGCGTGGGCAACGTCCGCGGCAAGGGCTTCTTCTGGGCCATCGAGTTCGTCAGCGACCAGGAGGCTAAGACCCCGATGGGTGGCGAGGCCATGGGTGCGTTCGGCGCCGAGCTGAAGAAGGCCGGCATCTGGCCGATGGTTTCCGGCCACCGCCTACACTTCGCCCCGCCACTGATCACCACCGAGGAGCAGCTGAACTGGGCACTGGAGATCGTCGACCGCGCGGCAGCGGTCGTCGACCAGGCGCTGTAAGGCTCCGGCACGCGCCAGCGCGCCGGGGCGTTCCTCGAGCTCCGGCCCTGGGAACACCCCGGCAATAGCAAAAGTCCCGGCTGAAGTTTTTCAGCCGGGACTTTCTCGCTCTCAGTTTTACTTCTGAGCTTTACTTCTGAGCGTCGCCCAGAACCTTGTTTACAGCGTCGGAAGCCTTGTCCTTCAGCTCGTTGGCCTTGTCCTTGATGTCAGACTTGGTCTGGTCTGCGCGACCCTCGTTGGCCAGATCCTGGTTGTTGGTAGCCTCGCCGGCGGCCTCCTTGGCCTGGCCTGCGGCGCCCTCTGCCTTGTTCTTCAGATCGTCGATGGACATATATTGACCTTCCTTTCGTCTAGCGAGTGTCGTGGGTTTAATTGTACTCGTAAAAGCCCTTGCCGGACTTGCGTCCGGTGTGACCTGCGGTAACCATACGGCGCAGCAGCGGCGGGCAGGCGTAGCTCGGGTCGCCGAACTCCTTGTACATCACGTCTGCAATGAAGGCACAGGTATCCAGGCCAACCATGTCGGCCAGAGTCAGCGGGCCCATCGGGTGGTTAGCGCCCAGCTTCATGCCAGTATCGATGTCCTCCGGGGTTGCCACGCCGTTTTCCACCATGCGCACAGCGGAGAGCATGTACGGCACCAGCAGGAAGTTCACGATGAAGCCGGAGCGGTCCTTCGCGCGGATGGCCTGCTTGCCCAGCTTCTCGGTGGCGTAGGTCTGAGCCACCTCAACGACGTCCTCGTCGGTGGTCAGCGCCGGGATGACCTCCACCAGCGGCAGAACCGGAACGGGGTTGAAGAAGTGCAGACCCAGCACACGGCCCGGGTTCTTGGTGGCGCTGGCGATGGTCTGGATCGGCAGGGAGGACGTGTTAGAGCACAGCGGCGCCTTCTTGTCCTCGACGATCTCGTCCAGCTTGGCGAAGACGTCCTTCTTGATGTCCTCGTTCTCGATGATGGCCTCCATGACCAGCTCGCGGTCCGCGAAGTCCTCGAGCTTGGTGGTGAAGGTCAGTCGACCCAGAGCTGCGTCGCGGTCCTCCTCGGACAGCTTGCCGCGGCTGACGGCCTTCTCCAGGGACTTCTCGATGCGAGCCTTACCCGCATCGGCGAACTCCTGCTTGGCCTCCCAAACCAGCACGTCGCTGCCGGCCTTGGCGGCGACCTCTGCGATGCCGGATCCCATTAGACCTGCACCGATAACACCTACACGCTGAACCATGGTCACTCCTTTTTTATAGGTTTATTCGTACTAGATCCAGCCTACCGATGTTGTAGGTGCGATTGTGCTTAACGCATTTCCTGATCTATTCCTTATTGACGCCCTCATCGTCCGCCGAGCTTTCGGGCTCAGTCGACTCTTCCGTAATCAGTTCGCCCTCCTGGTCGTACATCGGGCGCGCGGGGGCGACTTCCGCCTCATTGTCCACGTCGCCGACGATTCCCAGGTCGCCCTCGATGCGCACGTTGCCAGGGATGACGAGGTTTCCTTCCGCGTCGTATTCGAAGCGGGCGTGCTCGTTGCCCTCGTTGTCATAGCCAGGGGCCGGGCGAGCTTCGTGCTCGGCCAGCTTCTCCGCAGAGTCGGTCTTGCCCCACTGGCGGCTCGGCGGCTCGGGGCGCGCCGCAGAGTCGTCGTTCATTCCCTTCACGAGGGAGAACATCATCACGAAGTTGAACAGCACGAATGGGAAGCCAATGATGATCACGGTTTGCTGCAGCGCGTCGATTCCGGAATCCGGAGCCATGATCAGGATGGATCCTGCGACGGCACCGATCATGATGCACCACAGCAGGCGGTAGATCAGCGGGGTCTTGCCCTCTTCACCGGCGGCGAACATGTCGTTGATCAACGCCGCAGAGTCGATGGAGGTGACGAAGAAGATGGCGATAACGAACAGCGCCAGGATGCTGATGGCAAGGGTCCACGGGAAGTGCTCCAAGAAGGTGAACAGCGCGGTGGCGGGATCGCCCTCCTCCACGATCGGCTGGGTCAGCACGCCCGGCTCCTTCTTCTCGATGTCCAGGCCGGCGTAGCCAAAGACGGAGAACCAAACGATGGTGAACGCAGTCGGCAGCAGCAGCACGCCACCGATGAACTCACGGACGGTACGACCACGGGAGATGCGGGCGACGAACATGCCCACGAAAGGCGACCAACAGATCGTCCACGCCCAGTAGAAGACCGTCCACTTACCCTGCCAGCCGGGGTTTACCTGCTGCGAGTCGGACCAGAACATGATCTTCGGCAGGTACTCCGCGTACAGGCTGGTGGCATCCATCGTGCCGCGCAGCAGCAGAAGCGTGGGGCCGGTCAGCAGCACAAACACCATCAGCAAAGTTGCGGCGAGGATGTTGATGTTGGACAGCCACTTGATGCCCTTCGACAGTCCCGTGGATACCGAGATGGACGACGCCGCCACGATGACGACAAGGATGCTGATCTGCACCCATGCGACGGTCTCCGCGCCGAACACCTTGGCCAGGCCAGAGTTGATCTGCAGCGTACCGAGCCCGACCGAAACCGCGATGCCGAAAACGGTGCCGATGATAGACAGGGCGTCAATAAGCTTTCCGGGCCACGAGTAAATACTGGCGCCGAGGATGGGCGCGAAGATACTAGATACGCGCGGCGGGAGGTGGCGCTTGTAGATGAAGTAGCCCAGAGCAAGGCCCGGCAGGGCGAAGATAACCCACATGTGCAGGCCGAAGTGATACAGGGTAAAGCCCATGGCCTCGCCGATCGCTTCGGTGCTCATCGGTTCTGCGTCCTGCATGGGCACGTTGACGACGTGGTTCATCGGCTCGGCCACACCGTAGAACATCAGCACGGAGCCGAGGCCACCGGCGAAGAGCATCGCAAACCAGGACAAAGTTCGGAATGCCGGCTCCTCGCCCTCCACGCCCAGGCGCATGCGGCCAAAGCGGGAGACGAAGAGAACGATGAGGAACAGGAAGGCCAAGGAGATGCTGCCGATGTACAGCCAGTTGAAGTTCTCCAGCAGCCAGTTTGCGCCGGTCTGCAGGCTTTCTGCGGCCCTGTCCTTGAAGATGATCGCGTAGCCAACAAAGGCAACGATGAAGCCGAAGGCAACCCAGAAAATTAACGGGTCGACCTTTACTTTTTCCGCGTTTGCCGCGGCTGTAGATTTTTCGCCTTCCATGGCGGGATCACTCCCCAATTTCGTACTCGAACGTGTGTAGGTCTTGCAATACCCTATCCCCTCGCCCGAACAATCATGTCCTCAGAGTGAGAATACTTGGGGCTCGCAAGCCCAATTCTGCTCTTGACCAGCGATTTTACCATTTGCGGGAAAAGCCTATTTAATGCGTAGCGACCTTGCAGACCGTACACAGGGTTTTTCCAGGAAAGCACTTTAGATTAGTCCTCAGTGGTCGACAGAAAGGATCCACATACGAACGGTCATTCTCCTCTTGAAACGTCAGCAAGAAACCCCCAGGTTTTAAGTCCGCCTGGGGGTTTCTTGTGTTTGTTTGAGGCTGGAGCCCTAGGTTCTAGGCTCCGCGTTCTAGACACCGCGGTCTAGGCTCCGCCCGCGGCCTGGCTAGTTGTAGCTGGGCCTACCGGTAGGCACGACGGGGCTCTCGGTCATGCTGCTCAGCATCTCTTCCAAATCTTCCAGGCTGTCGTCGAGCTGATCCTGGTAATCAGACATGTCCGGGAAGTCCGAGGGCAACGTGATACCAGAGGGGGTGGGGATCGAGGTCATTGGGTTGTCCTCGTTCTGGTTCCCTGAAGTCTCTTCGTTGTTCTCCCCCGTCGTATCCGTGGTCTCGGATGTCGAGGAGGTGGGCTTTTCGTCGCCTTCGTCGTCGCTGGAGACCAGGTTGTAAATCAGCACACCGCCAACTACCAGTGCGATAAGCACCAGCAGGCCGACGACGATCTTGGCCACGTTGCCGTTGCCGCCCTGCCCGTTGGAGCCGGACTGGCCGTAACCCTGACCATATCCCTGGCCGGGCTGGCCATACCCTTGCTGACCGTAACCCTGCTGACCATAACCGGCCTGGCCATAGCCCTGTTGGCCGTATCCCTGCTGACCATAACCCTGTTGGCCGTAGGCAGCTTGGCCGTAGCCCTGCTGGCCGGGTTGGCCGTATCCCTGCTGGCCATAGCCCTGCTGGCCAGCCTGGCCATAGCCACCCTGAGGGTTAAAACCGGGCGCACCGTACCCCTGACCGCCCGTGTTCTGGTAGCCCTGCGAGTTTCCAGTACCGGAGGCTCCGAATACCTGCGTGCTCTGATCATCCTGGCGGCGGTACTGTGGGGGCTCCGCACCCGCCCCTTCCGACTTGGCTTGCCCCAAGTATTCGGTCGGGTTGTCGGCGTTCTGCCCGTCCGCGCCGTTGCCTCCGCTGTTGAAAGGGTTCTTGTCCTGTGGTGCCATTACCTAAAAACTTTCCGTGCCAGGAGCCGAGCTCAATCCTTCATGTGCCTTAGTTGCTTATGTGTCGCTGCACTTCGAGGCTTAAGACTATCGCAGGTATCCTGCTGCCGCTCGAGTATCTGCGTTCTGCACCGCACGGCCGCCCCAGGAGAAGGAGGCCACGGTGTATCCGTTGCCGAAGGAGGCCGAGGCCAAAGTCTGGCGACCGTAATCGGACCAGCCCCACTTCGTGCCGTTGACACCCGGCAGGTGCACCGTTCCCCAGTTCTGGCGGGTGCCGTCAGCCGCCACGGGGCTGGCGGTGCGCATCCAGTGCAGAACCAGGGAGCGCGGGTGGCGGATACGCAGCTTGTGCAGGAATAGAGCGGTATCCGTCGCGGATGTATAGGAGTTACCCCAGTGGGCGGCTGCACGGGTGTTGCGCAGGCCATACTCCCGGGCGATGGTGCTGATAGATCGCGGGTACTTGCGGTAGATCTTGGAGGCGGCACCGTCGTCGGAGAAGCGGATCATGCGCTCTGCCAGGTAACGATCGGAGTTACTGCGATCGCCGTAGCGCAGCACGTAGTCCGCCATGTACAGCTTCACGATGGAAAGCCCCGGGCGAGACTCATCCGCGTTCGGGGTCTTGGCAATGCCGTTATTGGTCACCACTGCCATGGAGGTGCGCGCAGGCACGTTGTGGATCGTGCGCACCTTGTAGCCGTTGTTCGGTGCCGGCCGGTGCGGTGCCGGGCGCTGCGGGGCGGAGGAACCCGGGATCTGGTTGGCGGACATTCCCAGCTGGTTCAGCGCATCCTCCACAGCCTGCGGAACCGGAGGCAACGGTGGGAGCTGCGGGAGCTGCGGCGGCGGGGGCAGCTGAACCTGCGGCATGGGCGGAAGCTGCGAGCCGGCGGGCGGACCTGCGGGCGCGGCATTCGTCGGGACGGCGAACCCTGCCACACCAATGGAGGCGGTCAGAGCCGCGGTGGCGATCCCCTTTGCAGCAGAACGTGAGCTCTTTGCCGCATGCCGCGGACGGTAGGTGTACTGGGAAAAGTCGAACGTCATAACCTCAAGTCCCGTTTATTCATGTTGTTGCGCGCCGAGAAGTTGGCGTCACCTAGAAAAAGGGCCAACAAAGTGCCCCGAGCGATAAACGCACAGCATAAATATACATAAATAGATGCTTATGCACCTGCTTTGAGCGCTAGGCGTCGCGGTAAAGAAGCTCCATAACCTCTTCATAAGGGGCGGGGTGCAGACCCCACGCATCCACTCCAACGTCGACCTGACCCGGGCCGGTGATGGGTGCGGCGGAGTGCAGGTGGCCGTGAATGACGTATGGCACGTCCAGGCGTAGAGAGTCGTAGCGAGACTCCATGCCCTCGTGATCCTGACCGGGGCGCGGGAAGTGGCACAGCCAGGCAACCTCGGTATCGGCCTTCCTAGCTAGATCCTCGTTATCGGCCACTCCGTCGCCGTCCGGATCCCACGGGACCACACACTGGTAGGGCTGCACGGAATCGAAAACCTCCAGGAAGCGGCGCTGCCGCTCGGCGCTGTTGGCGTGCAGCGGATGGCAGGAGTCATGGTTGCCGGCGATCAGGTGAACGGTGACGTCCAGGCCAGAAAAGGCCTCGGCCAGCAGGTCCAGCGCTCGTTCTTCCTGCGGACCCCACCCAGAGGAAATATCGCCGAGAACCCACAGCGTGTCGCCCGGAGCCAGGGCGCTGGTGAGGTTGCTCAGAATCGTTGCGTCGTGCCGCTCGACGTCCGCATCGATCTCCCCGCTGGTGCCGTAGCCACGTAGTTCAGCGACGAAGGGGTGACCAAGGTGCAGGTCGCTGGTGAACCAGGTGCGGGGTTGATTCATTGGTCACTCCTTCTGTTGGGCGCAAGCCGTTAGAACCACTCTAACTAATCTCCCCACCCCCGTTCACGGCAGGCTTTTCGGAGAATTTCATACTTTGAGACTGTCGTCTCATATACTGGTCACATGACGACCGAAGAGAAGAACACCGAAGCGCCCCAATCAGGCGCGGAAAACACCAATGCCACCAATGCCTCCGAGGAACGCTCCGCCACCATTGCCGTGTGGGCCTTCCCCGCATTCATCCTGATCGGCGCCGGCCTTGCACTGGCCAGCCCGGACACCTTCACTCCCCTGGCGGCGCACATCTCCACGATGATCGCCATCATCATGCTGTGCATGGGCCTCACGCTGACGCTGCCGGACTTCGCGCTGGTCATCAAGCGCCCCATGCCGATCTTCATCGGCGTGCTGGCACAGTTCGTCATCATGCCGCTGGGCGCGGTGGCCGTTGCCAAGCTGCTGGGGCTGAACCCCATGCTGGCAGTCGGCCTGCTGATGCTGGGCTCCGTCCCGGGCGGCACCACCTCTAACGTGGTGTCCTACCTAGCCAAGGGTGATGTCGCCCTGTCCGTGACCATGACCTCCGTCTCCACGATCCTCTCCCCGATCGTCACCCCGGTGATCATGCTGCTGCTCGCGGGCGAGGAAACCCCGGTGGACGGCGCCTCCATGGCGTGGAGCCTGGTCCAGACCGTGCTGCTGCCCGTCATCGGCGGCCTGGTCATCCGTGTGATCTTCGACCGCATCGTCCAGTTCTTGCTGCCGGTCCTGCCGTGGCTGTCCATCATCGCCATCGGTGGCGTGGTCTTCCCCGCAGTGGCTAAATCTTCGGAGACCCTGATGAACGTCGGCGTAACCGTCCTGGTCGCCGTCATCATCCACAACACCATCGGCTACATCCTGGGCTACTTCGCCGCCCGCGCTACCGGCGAATCCCCCGCTGTGCGCCGTACCACCGCCATCGAAGTCGCCACGCAGTCCGCTGGCCTGGCCTCTGGCATGTCGGGCAAGTACTGGGCTCCAGAGGCCGCTATCCCCGGTGCGGTCGCCGCCGTGTGGCACAACATCTCCGGCGCTCTGTTCGCTTTCCTCATGCGCCGCTTCGCCAAGAACTAGCGGACCCCTACCATGGGGTTCATGCGTATCTTCGGCTTTGAATCCTTCGGCGGCCCCGAGGTCACCAGCTTCCTTGACGTCGCCGACCCCACCTGGCAGCCCGGCAGCGTGCTGATCCGCCCCACGGCGATCAGTCTGAACCCCGGCGACATTAAAGTGCGGAACGGCCAACGCCAGGGCTCATTCCCGGTCTCCTTCCCCATGGCCATGGGCCGCGAGGCCGCCGGAATCGTCGTCGAGGCCGACCCTTCCACCGGGTTTTCGCCAGGTGATCGCGTCTTTGGCTCGGCTTTCTCCAGCACTGGTGCTGCGAGTGATTCTTTTGTTCTTTTGGACGCCACCTCGACCGCAGCTATCCCCAGCGGTGTAGAGGCCACGGATGCGGCCTGCCTCCCCGCGGCCGCCGGGACCGCCTATGACGCTTTGGCGGAACTGCACAACCTGGAAACCTGGCCGGATGAGGGCGCCCGCCTGCTGGTGATCGGCGCGGGCGGTGGCGTAGGCACGCATGCTCTGCAGTTGGCGCGGCATTTCGACATTGAGGTCATCGGCATCGCCAGTGCTCGCAAGAAGGTGCTGGTAGAGCGCCTGGGGGCGCGCTTTATGGATACCGCGGAACTGGGCAAGACCGGTTCCCACGTCACCGTTCCGCCGGTGGACGGCATTCTGGACCTCGTCGGCGGCGGGGTCTTGGAGGGGCTGGCGCATCTTGCACCAGAGGGCGCGATCCGCAGCGCTGCCGACAAGCAGCTGGCCGCCCGCCTGGGCGGCAGCGGCATCACTCGCATCCGTACCCAGGAGCGTTTCGCGGAGCTCGCCCGGCTGGTTGTGGAGGGCGCGATGCGCCCGGTGATCGGCAGGGAACTACCCTTCAGCGCCGCCGCTGAGGGCTACCAGGAGGTCGAGTCGGGCCACGCGCTGGGAAAGGTCGTTCTCACTGTGAATGACTAGCGGAAGCGCTAGGCTTCTTCATTAATACGACTCATTCCTTTACTTAAGGACGTTTTCATGAAGCGCATGTCTGCACTTGCTCTATTCACCGTCGCCGCAATGGGTTTAAGCGCCTGCGGTTCTGAAGACTCCAACGATGCCGCCGGCTCCGACAGCTCCGCCAACAGCTCTGCACAGCAGGATTCGGCAGCTAAGGATGAAGACTCTACGGAGGACGACTCCAAGAAGGGTGACAAGGCAGACGAATCCACGCGCGCAAAGTCCACCAAGAAGTCCGGCCCCAACCCCACAGTCCCGGAGACGAGCGACCAGACGGCGAAGCCCTCACCGGGCGATGACTCGAGCTCCGAGCCCCGCAGGAACGCAAGGGCTACCCCCAGCAAAGTCGGAGGGGCTTGCGGAACCACTGCGGAAGGCGCCAAGCTCAGGGCATACGAAGCCACCTCGTGCGAGTTCGCACAAACGATCTACCAGACTGCATTGAAGGCTAAGTTCGAACTTTTTGCCTTGAGTCCGGATGCGACGCCAATACCTCGCGCCTCTATTAGCGTCACCAGTCCGGTAAACAACGAATCTTACGACCTGAAGTGCATCATCGGCTCCGCTAACACCGACATGGACTGCACCGATCAAAGCGACCGCTCTGTAGGTGTAAGCGTCGGTTTCCGTAACGCCGGTTACCTCCAGCGCGCAATGCCACAGGTACTGGCTTTATACAACGGCTAGTCGGCTTCACGCCCAGACGCCTGCGCCCTCCGCGGTTCAGGCGGCAGCTAGGCCGGGGTCAGCGCGCCAGCGGTGGCGATCACCGCGAACTCCGCGATCCAAATCCACAGCCAGGGGCGCTTCGGTAGCAATGGCAGCTCGTCTGCCAGTGAAGGCCGCGCGAAGATGGACTGCGTCGCCGAATCGAAGGATTCCCACACTTCCCGGTAGTCAGACTCCGTGGCAGCCCACTGCCGAACCGCCTTGGTATCTCGGTTGTTCGCATACATCCAGAACAGTGCCGGGCCGGCAAACATGAGGCAGTAAAGCACCGCCAGGAGGATCTTCAGGGCTCCATCAACGCCCTCCATCGATCCGGAGAGAATCCCGAACAGCATGATCACACCCAGGATCAATGCCAGCCAGGCCGCGATCTTCTTCGCGGTACTCGGGCGGTACTTCGACAACCGAATGCGGCGGGCTTCAAGATCCTGCTCATCGGAGGTACGCACGACCTGCCCATCGTGTGGGTCTTCGTCGGGCATCCAGCCAGCCAGGTAATCCTTTTCGCCCGGGCGCTGCGGTTCCTTGTAACTCATGGATCTCAGTGTAGGCACTGCGCCGGACAGCCCACAGCTCATCGTTCGATTTCGGGGACTACACTGTGAATGTCCAATGAATGTCCCGATGGACGTCCTATTTCGCCGACGTATAAGAGGAAAAACAAAGACACAGTGAGCCAAACCAGCCCCGACAAGCAGCCCTCTTCGCCATCCCCGCTATCCCCAAAGCC